>SLJD01000059.1 GCA_007135295.1 Phycisphaerales bacterium | reverse complement strand
CCGAACTCGTCACCGGCGAGAATCGGCTGTGGGTCATCGCCGGATCGGTCTTCTCCGTCTTCGTCGGCCTGCTCGTCAACGCCGCCCCACGCCAACGACGCCGCCCGTCGGAGAATGCGCCGGTCGATGACGATGATGGGGAGGTCGACCCGGACCACGAGCCCGGCGACGATCGGCCTGACGAACCGATCAACCAGTAATCGCGGACGTGCCGCCCGGAACCCCGCCAGAATCTGCGCCCCAATCTCGGCCCCAATCTCGGCCAATCTCAGATGGAACCGTGGCCCGCCCGGCCGGCGAATAGCGACAATGGAGAGATCCGACGAAAGGACGACTCATGGTCCACCGGCCGGCTGCAATGCTGACGACCATCGCCACGCTGGTCATGTCCATCACCGCGACATCGAGCGCGAGCGGCGACCAGAGACAGGCGTTTTACCGCGATCTTGATCTGCTCTACGCCGCGGAGGCCGCGACGGTGACGGCGGATTACCACGAGATGCCGCTTCGCGATGTGCTCGAAGACCTCGCCGACGAATCGGGACTGACCCTTCGTGGTATGTGGGATGCGCTTGAATACGACAGCATCGAACCGGATGACGCGGTCACGCTCACCATCGGCTCCGTCTCGCTCGCTCATGCCCTGTTGCGGTTGAGCGAGGATCTCAGTGATGGCTGGCACCAGCCGCGCGTCACAGCGTACGACGGCGCGATCCTCCTGACATCGAGAGTAAATCAGCGCCGGAACTTCAACCGAACGGCGATGTACGACGTGCGCGACCTTCTGGACCACCCGAACGACCCGGAAGACCCGGAGGAACCCCACGCCGACGACGGGCACCAGTTCACCCGGGCGGACATTCGAGCTTACCGGCTCGATGATCTGATTGACTTGATCATTGAGATGGTCGAGCCCGACGCGTGGGAACAACATGGAGGGGATTTCAGCAGGATCCTCGCTCACAAGGAACGCTTGATCGTCAACACCGATCTGCGCAACCACCGGAAGATCGGCGAAATGCTCGATCAACTGCGACACGGACGGGACGGGCGGGCGAATCTCGCCGTCGCAGTGCTCGATCTGCCCCGGTCCAGCTATCGCAGCGTGCTTCGCCGCCATGCGCCGGACAGCCCGCTGCTCGCCCGTTCGATCATGGACCACGAGCAGGCGGTGGTCCACAGCCGGGTGTCCAGCCCCGTCGCCGTCGGCGAGCCGCTCGACGTGCGGACGAAACGCGAAACAATCGACCTCACCATGCGACTGACCGCCCACCGGGCGAGAGGCGGTGGACTCGACATCGGCGTGGCGATCGAAACCAGGTCGTCCTTCAACGAGCGGGAACAGATCCAGACCTCAGTTTCGTGGACGAACCGTTCAAATAGCGCCATCTTCGAACTTGTTCACGATGCCGGGCCGACCGGCATCGCCGATGACGACCACTTCGTGCGGCTGATCGTCCTCAAGCCACGTCTGCGCACCGCAGATGACGGCATGCGTCCGAGCCGCATGGAACCGGGCGGACGAATCGAGTGATGCCGGCGAGGATGACCATGCGGCACGGTGAATTGGATCAGACCCGAACGGGGTGCCTGTCAACAATCGAATGCATCCGCCGGGGCTGTCGATGGCCAGCCGGTGCCATCATTCTCGCTGCGCTGATCGTTGTCGCGCCGCTCCGGGCCGGGACCGATGACGACCTCGCCGCCGCCCTCGACGTGCTCCGTGCGGCTGATGTCACGCTGGTCGATGTCAATTACAACGACGAACGCGTCGATGAGATCCTCGCGGACCTGACGCAGCAGAGCGGGATCCCGCTGCTCGGCGACTGGACGTATCTCGAACTGTACGGCGTGCCGCCGCGACGACGGGTGACGTTGCAACAGGGTCGCGTGCCGCTCCGCACGGCGCTGGCGAGTCTGGTCATCGACCTCGGCGACGACATCGACCGGCCTCGCTACACGGCCTGGAACGGCATGATCGTCCTCACCGCCGACCGTGAACTCGGCACGATGGCGTACACCGCCGCGTACAACGTCGGCGACCTCATGACGGCCTGGCCGAACCTCGACATGCCGCGCCGCCCCTCCGAGCCGATGGACCTGCCCGCCCCCGAGACATCGCCGCGGCCGCTTCGTTTCGAGCCGACCGACAATCCCTTCGACTGGCCGCCCGAGGACCCTCGTGAGTCAGCCGTCGCCGGGATCGTTGACCTCATCGTCGGCCACATTGAAACGGAGAGTTGGGACCTGTGGGGCGGCACGCAGGCGAAGCTCGACACGCGCGGCCCGACGGTCGTCATCACCGCCCCCGCGACGATGCATCGACAGGTCCGCCACCTGCTGCGGCACCTGCGGCGGCAGCACCCCACAGATGGGGAACTCGACATCGCGGTGATCGACCTCGACCGAGCCGCATACCAACGAACCGCGCGGCGATTCGAGCCGGACAGCCCGCACCTCGGCCGGGCCCTGATACAGCACGACGAAACCCACGTGCGGTACCGCGTCGCCACGCCGATCATCCTCGACCGACCCACCACGCTGCGGAGCGAAAATGACGGCCTTTCAATTGAGATCACCGTCAACGCCGTGCGAGCGCGGAACGTGTACACCGTTGACCTGACCGCCCATTTCGCGGAGGAGGGCGGCCGGAGTCAACGCATCCGAACCTCGGCCGGCTTTCCCGACCACGCCGGCTCAGCCGTCATCGAACTGCCTCTGATACATCTCCCGGACGACGTGGCAGAGCCGGGCGAAACCGACGATCTGCTGCGGCTGATCGTCATCGCTCCGCGCGACGACTTCTGACGGCGTGCTTGTCGGCATGCCGGGCCGGCCCGCGCCGGCTGTATTCGGTGGGTACACTGCCGGCATGGTTGAACTCAACGCCATTGAAACGCGGGTGCTCGGAGTGCTGATTGAAAAGGCCCACACCGTTCCCGGGCAGTACCCCCTAACGCTCAACGCGACGGTCAGCGGCGCCAATCAGAAGAACAACCGCCATCCCGTCACGTCGTATGGGGAGAACGAGGTTCTCGCCGCGCTCGACGGCCTGCGCAACAAGTCGCTCGTGCGCGAGGCGATGCTCAGCGGCAGCCGTGTGCCGAAGTACCGCCACGTCGCCCGCGAGACGCTCGATATCGACACGCGTCAACTGGCCGTCCTCGCGGAACTCATGCTCCGCGGCCCGCAGACGGTCGGCGAACTGAGAAGCCGGGCCTCCCGCATGACCGCGATCGACTCGACCGAAACGGTTCACAGCATTCTCGAATCGCTCATGCAGCGCGACTCACCGCTCGCCCGGCAGGTGCCGCCCGCGCCCGGTTCGCGAGCGCCGCGTTTCGTGCAACTGCTCTGCCCGGACCTGCACGCGATTGAGACCGAGGGCAAGGCCGGTGCCGAATCGGCGGCTGCGCCCGCGTCCGCCCCACCTGCCGGACCGGCCGGAACCGACGCGGACCTGCTCCAACGGATTGAACACCTGGAGCAGCGCATCGCCCGACTTGAGCAGGCTATTGCTGCCGACCACAGCAACGGCAACGGCTGACGCGGTCTCGCCATGAATATTTGAGCCGTATGAAAGGGCCGATTACGGAGTTCTTTTCGGAATGTGTGCGGCAGCCGTCCGGTCGTGCCTGTGTTCGGGGCCGCGTAGAATGACCGTATGTCGCACGTCGATCCGCGACAGTCCAAACGGCCGAACGGTCACCCGGCGTCCGAGGGCATGACGCCGACGCGGCCGACGATCGGCATCACGATGGGCGATCCCGCGGGAATCGGCCCGGAGGTGGTCGTCCGCGCCCTGTCGGATCCGAAAGTCCGCCGGCTCGGGCGATTCGTGATCTACGGCCTCAACGAGGTACTCGCCTACGCGGCGGATTCGATCGAGGTCGAGCCGTTCTGGTACCGCATCGCGCACGATTCGGCCCGGCTGTCGAGCCCGGTCACCGAGCCGGTCGTCGTGCTCGACT
>SLJD01000455.1 GCA_007135295.1 Phycisphaerales bacterium | reverse complement strand
CGCCGATCCCCCGTACCCTGCACATGGCGATGCTCGGCCTGCGGGATATCAGCGCGCTTTCGACACCACCGCCGGATCGCCGGGCGATCGTCACCGAGGTCATGGGTTATGATCGCCATCGAATCAGGCAGGCGATTGAGAGGGAATTGGCCCGGGAAGGGCAGGTGTTCTTTGTCCACAACCGGGTGCACAACATTCAGGCTATCGCTGATGATGTGCGGCAGCTTGTCCCGGATGCAAGGGTGATGATCGGACACGGCCAGATGAGTTCACAAGAGCTTGAATCAGTCATGCTCAAGTTTCTTCGTGGGCAGGCGGACATTCTCGTCTGCACAACGATCATTGAATCCGGCATTGACATGCCAACGGTCAACACGATGTTCATCAACGATGCGCAGAACTTCGGCCTTGCCGAGCTTCACCAGCTTCGGGGCCGTGTCGGCCGCTACAAGCACCGTGCGTACTGCTACATGCTCCTGCCACAGAATCAGGTGCTCAGCGAGGTCGCCATCAAACGGCTGCGGGCCATCGAAAGCTTCTCGATGCTCGGTGCCGGCTTCCGGATCGCGATGCGCGACCTCGAGCTTCGCGGAGCGGGCAATCTGCTCGGCCCTGAGCAATCCGGACACATCGCGGCCGTGGGCTACGAAATGTACTGCAGGCTTCTCGAACAGGCCGTTCACGACATCAAGAATGATCGACCAATCGAATCCGTGGATACGACCGTGGAAATCGGCCTTTCCGGATCCCTGCCCAAAGGGTACATACCATCGGATCAACGGCGCATGGAGGCCTATCGCAGAATCAGTAGCGCCGTGTCGACTGAACAACTCGAAGCGATCGAGCAGGACCTTGTCAGCGCGTACGGTGAACCGCCACAGGTCGCCAGACTCCTGCTTGAGTTGGCCGAACTTCGAATCGCGGCCGCATCAATCGGCGTGCGACAGATCACTACGCGTGATCCTGATGTCATTTTCCGTACAACACGGCCGATGGACCTCCAGCACTATATGGCGGGCATTCAGGGAACGCTCCGGCTCGTCGGCGAGCCGGATGAACACGGGGTAGCGGATGTGTACTACCGGCCGCCGACTCCTTTTCGCGAGCCGCAGACGCTGTTGACGGTTTTGTGTCGACGGCTGGCTCGGCACCAGCACGCACCCGAGACCGATGCAGACACGGCCGCGGATCGATAAACTGCGATGCCTTATGGTGCCCGGCATTTACATCCTGATCCAGATGCTCTGTTCGATTGGCGCGGGCTACCTGCTCGCGACTCGATTGCTGCACCGAGTTCGGCCATCAGCCGAAGCAAGCTTTGCGCAGGATGTCGGCCTGCCTCTCATACTCATCCTGCCGCTTGTATCGTTTGCAACGATGGTCCAGGGAGATATCGCAGGAGCTGGAAGGGCATCGATCGGCGGCCCCATGGCCGTAGGTATTCTCGCCGTCGGCATGATGGGACTCGGCCATGCGACGTACAGTCGGCCGCCCGCTGCGGTTCTCGTACGCTGGACGTGCGCTACGGTCGCCACCGGACTTGTCTTTCTGCTCAGTGCTGCGTTGAACGAACTGCCCACTCTGGTCGGGCAGAGCGGCCTAGCCATCGCCGCAATGCTCATGTGGCTGAATTCGCCGGATCATCACGATGCCACCTGCCAGAACATGCCGCGTGAAGACTGGCTGTGGTATGCCGTCGGGCTATTGGTGTTTGCGCAATGTCTGGCAGTCATTGGAGCGGGAACGGGGCACGTGTCAATTTCCGGCGGAATCTCAATGGCTTGGGCGATCGCCGTGCTCGTCATGCTTGCCGTCATGGTCGGCCCGGTGACCGTGTTTCGGGCAGGCGGATGGGCCGCTGTCTATGGACCATTGGTCAGCGTCTCCGTTGTTACGCTGCCGATTATCATTCCGGCGATGGTTCGCGCCTTGCGAGGTGAGTATATCGCGGCAATTCCGCGAACCGCGACGGGAATGGTTGAGATCGCCATTGAAGCTGTCGCGTTTCTGCTGCTCCCAATCGCCGTTTTCGCAATCGTCCGCGTACATCGTACGGCCGCGGCATTCATTGGAGGGCTGATTCTCGGGGCCGGGGGCCTGCTAGTTCTGGGGCGTCTGCTTGCGGGCTGGTAACCCGACGCAATGAGGCGGTCATCACATTCGTCGCCGCCGTTGTCACTTTTATCAAGTGCGTGGCATCGTTCGGCCGATAGCGGGAGACGCGGCAGAAAGCTCTTTACGACCGGACTCGCGATAACCCCGGTCAACCATCGCCGCCGATGAAGCAGGGAGTCCCCAGATGGTGTACACGCGTATTGCTCGTGAGATCACTGGATCGCGTCACGCATTGCCCCTTACCCGTCGATCCGTGACACACAAGTTCATCGTCGGTGAGTTTGAAGGGTATTTGACGATCGGGTTATTCCAAGACGGTCGGCCAGGCGAGATCTTCATCAAGATGGCCAAGGAGGGATCGACCCTTTCCGGAATGATTCAGGGGTTCTGCCGGGCATTCAGCCTCTGCCTCCAGCACGGTCTTGACGTGCGTGACGCATGTGAACGATTTCGGGGCATGCGGTTCGAGCCGTCAGGGGAGACAGGCAATCCGCAGATACCTCATGCCGAGAGTGTCCTCGATTACGTCGCCCGATACCTGGAACGTCACTTCTCTGATGTTGACAGCCGGTCAGCCGCCTGAAGCGGCGAGCAGCCACCAGATCAGGAAGGCATTGGCAACGACTGCGCCAGTGACGGCAATAATGACCCGGAGCCACGGTTGCCGGTCTTGCTCCCCGGCAGTTTCGGGTCGGTTGAGCATCGCGACAGTGGGGGCGGCATCGGTGAGCGGCCGGCCCTGTCGCGCCTGATCCTGAACGATGGCAATGATGACGTTCGCATCAAACACCCGAATGCCGAGCAATCGGGCAACCCGCATCAGTTTCTCGCGTCGCTCTGGGGGCAGGGCACTGCCGTCGAGTTGGCTGGCTGCCCGCATGGCGAACACCCAGCGAGGATCCTTCGGATCAAGTGCGAGATTGCCGGCCGCTGCGCGATTCTCCTGAGCAACTGTCCTTGATGCGGTGACTTGCCGGCGGCTGGTCGCCGACCTCGCCGGCGGGTCCGGCGCGACCCGCAACACATTCGATCGACCCGACCCGGCAAGCTTCGAAGCGATACGGCCATCGGCTTTCGACAGGTGGGACCCGCCGTCCAGCGAATCGTCATCACGGACAAGTCGCAGTCGTGATGGAAAAGCAGCGTCTGCCATAAGCACTCGGTCTTCTTCAGGCCGCAATCTGGATGGAGCCCGGGGCCGGACCTGTGCGCCGGGCGCAGGCCAAGAAACGCAGGCACAATGAACTCTGACAGCATTCTGGACGTGAGCAAATGCTTATGCAGAAAGTTGTTGTGAATTGACAGGTTGTGCGGCCCGATAACAGTCCGCCGCAGACTTGGGGTCCGATAATCGATCTCTGTAGAGTATTCGGCGGACGAAATGCCGCGCCGGACCTGCATTCGCACGGGGAGTTGCCTTGGTCAGGCGTACCCTATTGACGACGAACGGACGCATCACTCCTCAGGCGGAAACATTCGTCTCAGACGGCCTTCTGAGTCCCAGATCGTAAAGCTTCCGTGCTGGTGGGTGGGGGACTGCCCGGCCGGTCCTACGTGAGCGATCTGGGAGCCGCGGTCATTCTTCAGAATGATCGCACCGCTTCGCCCCTGAGGGTCAGTGCCGGCGATAAACGTCGCGATGCCCCGATCGTTCATCAGGTTCAGCACGCCGCCGTTTTCCCGCGTACCCACCATGAACTGCCGAGCCCCGCTCGGTTTCCACATGGCCATGGCTGCCCCGACCTCATTGATGGCATCGACGCCGAACACGCGGTTGGCCGTTTCATCCGCGAGCGTCAAGTGGCCGGCACCATGCTCACCTGTGATGGCGGAGAACACGCGCTGGCCGTGGGCGTT
>SLJD01000129.1 GCA_007135295.1 Phycisphaerales bacterium | reverse complement strand
TGGAAGGCTTCCGCAAGCTCAGCGCCATGCCGTGGGACGAGGCGAGAAACATCACCGACGATCACGGCGAGATGCTCATCAACCACCCGGCGAGTTGCGTCGATTGTCACAGCCCCGAAACGATGGAGCTGCGCGTCACACGGCCCGCTTTCAAGGTCGGCATCGCCGAGTACATGGAGCATCAGCACGGCATCGAGGATTACGACGTCAACCGCGACGCCACCCGTCAGCAGATGCGCACCTTCTCCTGTGCCCAGTGCCACGTCGAATACTACTTCGAGCCTGAGCACAACATGGTCACCTACCCCTGGGCCGAGGGGCTGCGGGCCGATCAGCAGGAAGCCTACTACGACCAGATCGGCTTTTCGGACTGGACGCACGCGCTGACCGGAGCGGAGCTGCTCAAGGCCCAGCACCCCGAGTTCGAGCTGTTCAGCCAGGGCAGCCACGCCCGCGCCGGCGTCTCGTGTGCCGACTGCCACATGCCCTACGAGCGCCAGGGTGCGATGAAGATCAGCGAGCACCACGTGCGCAGCCCGCTGCTGAATGTCGCACGCTCCTGCCAGACCTGCCACAACGTGCCCGAGGACGAGCTGATCGACCGGGTGCACACGATTCAGGACCGCACGCGCGATCTGCTGGACCGTTCTTCCGAGGCGCTGGTGGCGCTGATTGAGACGATCGTCGCCGCACAGGAAGCCGGGGCCAGCCAGGACGATCTGGCCGAGGCCCTGGAGATGCAGCGGCGGGCGTCGTGGCGGATCGACTGGGTGTACTCCGAGAACTCGATGGGCTTTCACGCGCCGCAGGAAAGTGCGCGCGTCCTCGCCGAGGCTATGGACTACGCTCGCCAGGGGCAGGTGCTCGCCCAGCAGGTGGCCCCGGACCTGGAGCGCCGCCCGGTGGACCCGCCGGAGATCGAAACCGCCACGCCGACCGAGCAGGCCCCGCCCGGACCCTATCGTCACCCGCGCGAATCATCATCGCGCAACTGACGCCATGAACACCACGGCCTGGCGCTGAATGTCCGGGCTCGCTTGGTCTGTGTCCGCTTGAGCGGATGGATATCTACTGCTGTCTGTTTCGCGCGGTTCGCATTGCTTCATTGATGTTGCGCGCGTGCAGGGCAAGCCACTTGATCGCTGACTGCGGGTCCGCCAGATCTCCGGCGGTCGTCTGCAGGAATGCGTCTTCCCGGCCCTCGGCCACGGACTTCTGAATGACATCACCGATCACGACACGATCTGACACCGACGCGTGATCCAGCATCTTCGCCAGGTCCTGCGCGTCATCGATCGCGCCAAGCTCAGTCAGCGTGCTCACAGAATCACGCAGGTGCTGCCGCATCCGGCCCGAGCCGCCCTCATCGATCGCCGCCGCCGCTGCTGTGACGATGGTCGAGACCGCGCGATCATGAAAGCCGAGGTTGATTTCGGCTTCGTAGAGTCGCTGCAGTTCAGGCAGGCGCTGCGATGGCGGGTCCATCTCGTCAATTGCGCTTCGCGCCTGATCGAGGGTTTCGTGAAGGGCGTCGGTGTCGCCAAGCCACTGGTGGAGACCGGCGATCCGGATCAGGGCCCGGCTGCGCTCCGGCGGTTCGCTGATGTCCGGCAGCATCCGGCTTGCCCGCTCAACCGCATGCTGCAGAGCCTCATCGTCATCGTGCTGCGTCGCTGCTTCAGCGATGGCGAACCACGCGGCGAGGCGATGCGATTCGGCGCTGACCCGTTGCGCCAGATTCCGGGCGGCGTCCAGGTACCCTTCACTCGCGGCGACGGAGCTGATCCGGCTGCGGACGAAGTCGCTTGTTGCCTGCTTCTCCGCCAGGTCAGCGGTCGCCACTGCATCGTCGATGAAACCGGCTTCAATACGATGCACCGCCAGCAGAATGATGGCCACATGCTGTTCGCGCCCGTCCGCCAGATCGGCGATAAGGTCCTCTGCCTCCCGAAGCAGTTCGATGGCGACCTCTCTATCACCCGCCGCCGCGTAGGCCGCCGCAGCGGCCGCAAGCCGGTCGCATCGCTCTAAGGGCAGGACCGACAGGCGTGCGAGGCGTTCGAGAACCTCGGGCTGTTCTGCGCCGGCCGCGTGCTCGAAGAGGAATCCGACGATGTTCTCATACGGACGAACGGCCCCTTCGTCCGATTCGTCAATGATCAGATCTTCTTCGAGGTGATGGATCGCCTCATCCATCGCGCCGGCCCGGAAGAGTTCATGCACGATACGTGACAAGGCAAGAACTTCCGGCGATGCGCCGAGTTCGTCGACTGCATAGTCGATGACATCATGACGTATCCATTCGCGGGCCTGGTCGTGCCGCTCAACGTGAGTGAGCGCTTCCGAGATGCGATCCCGCGCGTTGATCAGGTCATGATGGGCTTCATCGGCACTGAGCATGGTGCCAATGGCCGGCCGGTAGAGCCCGTCCATGCGCTGGGCTTCGCGCATGGCGAAGTCGAGCAGGCGATCGACCGCCTCTGCATTGCCACGGTCATGCTGCCTGGCTGCCAGTCGGGTCGCGAACCAGATCCGTTTCGACGGGGATATGACATGTTCGATGGCCGATTCGGCATCTTCCAGCAGCCCGTTGGACATCTGGTGGTCAATGACGTCGTCCAGCTTGCGACGTCGCTCGTGTGCATTGGTATGGTTCAGGACATCCTCGAGCGCGGCCCCAGCGCTCTGGCTCGCCTCATCGTGCAATCCGTTCTCGGCCTGTGATCGGGAGGTTCTGAGCCGGTGTGTGATTCGAGCATCAGCATCATCCCATCGACTGATCTCACCGAGAGCACGCTCGTACTGCTCGATGGCCTGCGGTGTGTGGCCGAGTGTTGCGTAGATCGAAGCAAGCTGCCGGTACGCCATGGCGCGAGACGACGAGGCGTCGAGGCCCTCGGCAATGGCAACGGCTTCGGTCAGCATGGCCTCGACATCGGGCTCAACTTCCGCATCCGCGCACGGTGCCGCGATCAACTGCAGGGCGTTGATGCGGCGAGGTGCATCATCAATCCGCCTGGCAAGCTGTAGTGCAAGATCACATGCTCCTATATCAGCAAGATGGCTCGCCATTGTGCTCAGTCCATCATCTTGGGTGCGGCCGTCATCGGGCAGGTGTGCCGCCAGATGCGCTGCGGTGGCCAACATGGATCTGGCAACGTCGCGCATGGCGTCGGGCTCGTGCGCAGCAAGCTGTGACTGCCACACGGTTCTCGCGCGATCAAGCAGTCGCTTCGCCTGCTCCATGTCCTGTTCGACTTTGACGCCCGCCGCGAAGTGCCAGCCGAGCAGAAACGCGGCTTCGGCATCCTCGGCATCGGACTCGATACGGTCCATGAGGTCATCAATCGCCACCGGGTCATCAACAACAGCGCGGTCGGCCGAGCCGGCCGTTGACGCGAAGGCCGTCATCTCCGCCGGGCCCGCCAGCGCAAAAAGCCAGATGAGGGCGAGCATGACCGGCGCCGACGCGCTCCCCGCAGCGCGATGGCGCCGCCGCAAATTGGTATCAGGCATTGAGTCATTCATTCGTCTGCCTCCTTGTGTTCCGGCCGTGCCGGCGAACATACGGCACGGAACACCCCGCAGCAAGGAATTGGGCCCATATTCAGCGCCTTGCCAAATACCAATCAAAACCCTATCATCATGGCATGGAGCGGATCCGGGCGACGAAGAATCCGGCCGGGCGGTCGACGGCCCTGGCGGAGCTGGCGGCGCGGATTGAGCGGGTCGAGCGTCGCGGCGTTGCCGGCCGGGCGGATCGGCCGGTCGGGACCGGGCTGGCGGCGCCGCTGGACCGGCTCGCCCGAGGCGTGACGCATGAGTGGCTGTGCGGCGGCGGTCAGGCCGGCCCCGAGCCGTGGACGGCCCCGATCCTTCTCTTTGCGCACCTCGCCCGGCAGGTCGCCCGGCAGGCGGGGGCGGACGAAGCCGGCGGGTGCGTGGCGTGGATCGGCCGGCGGGTCTGGCCCCAGCCGCACGTACT
>SLJD01000414.1 GCA_007135295.1 Phycisphaerales bacterium | reverse complement strand
TTCCGCGCCGGTCGTCATGCCCTGGAAGTTCCGGTGAGCGCGGCCTTCGCGCATCGCCCGGCCGAGGTCCTCATCCTCGCGGGCGAAATGATCGAGCCCGACAAACAGATACCCGGCCTCTTCAAATCGCTCGATCGCCCGCAGGAACATGTCCAGCTTCGCCTGGGAGTCCGGCATCGCGTGGTGGTGAAGCTTGCGCTGGTTGGCGATGCGGTCGGGGATCTGTGCGTAGTGATAGAACGCAATGCGATCCGCTCCAAGATCAATCGTCCGGTCAACGGTGTCGGCGACGGAGTCGATCGTCTGATACGGCAGGCCGTAGATCAGATCAAAGTTGATCGACCGGAAGCCCGCCCGCCGGCACATCTCCACCGACTCGCGGACGAGGTCGTATGGCTGGACACGGCCGACGTGTTCCTGCACGATCGGGTCGAAGTCCTGCACACCCATCGAGACGCGGTTGAAGCCGACCTCGCGCAGCGCATCAAGCTGTTCCTGCGTGGTGACGCGCGGATCAATCTCAATCGAGACTTCAGCGTCCTCAGCGATCGTGAACGCCTCGGCGGTGCGATTCTGCAGGGCGACGATTTCATCGACGGAAAGATAAGTCGGCGTGCCGCCGCCCCAGTGAATCTGCCGCACGGGCCGCCGGCCGTTCTCGCCGAGGTCCGCGCCGCGTCGGCCGATCTCCTCATGCAGCGCATTGAGGTACCGCTCCAGCCGATCCGTGGCGCTGCGCCCGTCTCGTCGCATGATCGTCCGGTTGCATGCGCAGAACTTGCACAGTTTCTCGCAGAACGGAAGATGAAGGTACAGCGACAGGTCCCGCCGATCGGGCCGATCGAGATTCGCCCGGCGGATGGCGTCGGCCTCGTCGCCATCGATCTCGTTCCACCACGTCGGCATGGGGTAGGCGACGTGGCGCGGCAGACTGAGGCCGGTGTACTTCTCAAACGTGTTCTGATCGAGCACGGGCAGGGAATGCGCCGTGCCGGGAGCGGACGACGCCGGCTCACCGTTGGCCTTGTGCGCGGGCAGCTCGCACGCAACGGCGGCTGAACCGGCCTCGGCGAGCTTGGTTTGGAGAGACTTGCTTTCGGTGCTGGCGACGTTGCCGGACTGACCGCTGACAGGGTCGTCGACGTAGCCGGCGACCATGGCCTCGGCCTGCTGCCAGGCGGCGCGGAAATCCACGCTCGTGCGCATGCGTTCAACATGGCGGGCGACGTACTGCTCAAGCATGTCCGCAGGCACGACCCGCACGCCGGGAATCGCCTCAAGCGACTCGGTTGAGCCGTGAGAATTGAAGTCGATGATCGTCAGCGGGCAGGCGCGGTAGTCGCGCAGGTCTTCAAGGTGTTCGCGGCGGAGGATCGGCTCCCGCCGGTCGATGCCGAGGAACAGAATGTCCGCATCGCCGATGGCGTCGAGCACGTCCGGCGCGTCATAGTCCTCAATGGCGAGATGGGTGGCGTTGGCGACAAGCTGCTGAAGGTAACGCGTCAGTTTTCGCCGGCCGCGGCCGCGATACACCACGGTCAGTCGTTCGCTGTCGATCTGATGGTCGTGCACGAGCAGGCGCAGCAGGGACTGCGTCGTCGTTGAACCGCCGACGACCACCATCCGCGCGTCCTGCAGTTCAAGCGTGCCGGTCAGCGGCTCGAGCGCGGCCCGACAGTACTCCGTGGCGTAGTCGCTCCAGTCGGTCTCGTCGGCCATGCGACTGACGATGCGCTCGGCCGATTCGATGATCCGCGTCACGGCGGGACTGGCGGTGCCGGCGTGGCCGGCAAGACGGCGTGCTGCTCCAAGCTGACTGATGACATCCGCGTCGCCGGGCAGATGGCTGTTCAGGCCGGCTGCCGTGCGCAGCAGATGCCACCACGCTTCCCGGCCGTGCAGCACGACGAGATCGTCCGTCCCGGAATTGCGGCCGAGCCGTTCGGCCATCGCGCCGGCGAGTTCCTCCCGCTGCGCAGCCGACTCGCTGACGGCATAGAGTTCATACCGTTGGCAGGTGTTGACGAGCCAGCAGCCGCTGGCGGGCGTCTCGTCAGCAATGCCGCGCAGCAGGTCGGTCGTTTCGTGCTGCGGCCTCTTGACGGACCGGAAGGTCGGCTCGTCAACATGCTCGACGGACAGGCCGGCCGGCATAGGCAGCGCGCCGGGTCTCGACACGCCGACCATTGTTAAGGAATCAATCAGTTCATCGAGCGGCACGCGATGCTCCGCCGTGCCGAACAGCGGATCTTCAAACTCGATCGCGTGGTTCAGCCGGTGCGGGCCGCGCCGGACGAGGTGCGTCAGCGCCTGAATGAACGATTCGTCATCGTTCGGCGCGGGGACGAGGTGCAACCGGCCGCCGTCGGACTTCTTCGCGAAAAGTTCAGCATACTCCGCACCGATCTCTTCAAGCGTTTCCAGACAATCGGCGGTGAAGCTGATCGGGCAGACAAGCACGTTCTTCTCGCCCTGTTCGGCGAGTTGCTCGACGACTTCCTCGGTCGACGGCGAAAGCCACGGCACCGGCCCGAGTTTGCTCTGAAAGCTCAGACTGCTGCGATCATCCGGCCAGCCGAGACGCCGGTTGACGAGATCCATCGAGCATCGGACGTGGCCTTCATACGGATCGCCGCGCTTGATGTACGCCTCGGGCATCGAGTGCGTGCTGTGCAGCAGGAAGGCGTTGTCCGGGTTGAGCCCGCGCTCGGAGGCGAACGTGTGAATGATCCGAGCCTGTGATTCGATGTAGTTCGCATCGTCGTACCAGTCGTTGCGGACGGTGAGATTCAGCCGCAACCCCTGTCGGGCGATCTCCCGGTACAGTTCTTCCAGCGCGGTCCCGGTCGTCGGCCCGCCCCACTGGGGGTACATCGGTACGACGACGAGGTCCGTTACGCCGTCCTCGCCCATCTTTTTCAGAACGTCGCGCACTGAGGGATTGGCGTAGCGCATGGCGTAGTAGACGCTCCACCCGCTCGGCAGGCGGCGCTGCAGGCTGCGGGTCTGGCGTTCGGTGATGACCTTCAGCGGGGAACCGGATTCCCACCAGATCGATTCATACGCCTCTGCCGACTGCGGGCCGCGAAAGTGAGCGATTGACACCGCGAGGATCGGCCGCAACCAGTCCCACTTCCGGGGCAGGTCAATGACGAACGGATCGCCGAGAAACTCGCGCAGATACCGCCGGACGTCCGAAACCTTCGTGGAATCCGGCGTGCCGAGGTTGAGCAGCAGGACCGCGCGGTGCGTCTCGCGGTGGCAGACGCAGGGGCGGTTCCCGCCGCTGCATCCGGTGCAGGCCGACGGCGCGTCGGCGACATGACATTGGGGGTGGCTCACGGGGAACCTCGTCCTCTCAGGAGCGAATCAGCATCAATGACACAGCGGTTCGCGACCATAGCGTCGCACCGCCGTGAGTTCAGTTGGAAGCAGGCGCGAAGCGAATTCAGAGAGGCGGGCCGCGGCCGGCCATGCACGGCACAGCCGCGATCGATCCCATCCGCCGGCACGGATGAGCGAGCAGGTCCGACGCGATGCGGTTGAACGAGAGCCGCAGGCCGTGCAGCGATGTCGTCAGTGAACTATTCGACGACCATTTGAGAGACCAGTTCGTGAGAGACCAGTTCGGAAGCCACCGCCGCCGCCTCAGGAACACGGTCGTCCCGGCACCGATCGCCACCGCCCCGGCCACCGGCGCCGCCATGGGCATCTGTTCAGCCCCCTGGGCGGCAACATCGCCGTGTCCCGCCAAGCCCAGCAGCAGCAGGGCGATGATTGTCGTCCGGCGGCTTCGCCAGCGCAGCCAGCCGACGTCGAGCACCTTGAGCACGAAAAGCGTCTGGACGACGAGCAACGCCGCCACCGAGCCCAGGTTCTCGCCGGATGCCATCGCGTCGGGCAGCAGGCGCGCCATCGGAGCGAGGTGCAGAGCCATCAGAGAGCCCCACACGAGACGCGATATCAGGATGTGCCAGCGGTCGCCGCCGGCCGATGAGGCCGCCTGTGCCATATGCGGCATTGTCGCCGGTTGTTCACCGTGGGGCAAGTGACGGCCGCGATGATTCTCACATTCGGCGGCAGATCAGGTCACCGAAAGGATCGGGCTGCTGCGCATTCGGCAAGGGGTCGGCAGGGAGGGCCGCCGAGAGACAGAAAACAGACTCACCATGAAGTTGCAGCAGGCAAGGCGTGCCTCGGAATGCGTCAGGCCACCTCCGACTGCTGCGAGCGATCGCCGCTGAGTCCGAGCAGACGGTCGAGGCCCTGATCCCGGACGCACAGCGGCGTCAGTCCCGGCAGGGGGTAGTGCTTGCATAGCGCCAGGCCGAGTTGATCCGGTTCGGCCATGACGAAATAACATGGCACGTCGATCACGCGCGTCGCGAACCGCAACGCCCGTCGAAGGGCATCCGGCATCGTCGCAATCATCAGCACGCCGTCCTCGAACCGGATCGGCAGAACGCGGAACTGCCACGCCTGCCGCCGGGAGACCAGGTCGATCGCCGGCTGCTCGAAGGCCTCGCCTGCCGGATCCACCGTGCGGGCGATGCGCGTGTACTGCTCGGCCCAGGCGTTCTCGATCGTCTCCGGGTCAACGCCGAACAGTTGCTCCGCCAGCAGGCCAAACGGTCCGCCGCCGCGTTCCTGCTCCGCAAGAATCGCTTCGAGTTGCTGATCAGACAGCACGTTCTGTTGGACCAGGATTTCACCAAGTCGAAGTGTCATAGCCTTCGCCCTCCTTGCCCTCCCGTCCTGTACACGGGCACGACCCATTGCTGTGCCGGACCGGATGTATCGACCACCCGAGCCCCCGGATTGCGATGAACTGCGGCTCGGGGTTGGCGCGGCGGCGAGAGCGTATGGATTGTGCGGAATGCGTGATACAGGTGACCCGCTCACGGTCCGATGAGTCGGCAGGGAAATGGGCGGCAAAGAGCCATTCTGACTTGGGCCGGCGTGCTAACACGGTTATCGGTGGTTCGAATGCACCATTCATGTCCATTCGCACAACAGTGTTCGGCAGCATCGGTCAACAGAGCCCGGCGCAGACGGGAGTCGGACCGAGGGATTGTTCAGATATCCGTCACCATTCGCCCTCCGGGCGTGGCGGGCCGGTCACCCGTCACATGCCCCGCCAGCGGGCGTACTCATCGAGGAAGTCCTTGATGATGCCTTCCCGCGTGAACTGATTGACCTTGTGGTCGGGCCGCGGGCCGCTCGGCAGAACGACCTCGGCCCGCAGGATGCGCGACTCGTCCTTGTCGTTGAACTGCGGGAAGGCGAATGAGAGCTTGTGATACGCCCGGCCGCGGACGGCGTAGGAGAACTCTTCCTTGCCGGCTTTGCGGACGGTGATGACCGCCTGGTAGGGGTGCTTCTCGATGCGGACATCTCGGCCGTGTTTCTGCAGTTCGGTGCGGATTTCCTTGAATGCGGGGATCACGGTCTCATCAAGAAATTCGTTGATCTGCTCGCGGATCTGATTGACGTTTACCGAAGGGCGGCGCTCGGCGCGGCTTTCGGCGCGGACGATCCGCTGCAACCGTTCCCGCCACGACGATGTCTGGGCTTCCTGTTGAATCTGGCCCGGATCGACGCCGATCGAGGCGGGCCCCGTTTCCGGGATTTCCTGCGCCAGTTGTTCGACTTCGGGCGTGGTTTCAAGTTCCTCAAGCAGTTCGCTGACACGGGCATCGCGCTTGCGGCGTCGGACAAGCCGGCGTGTCTCCGCCCAGTGCCGTTCCCGGCGGAGCCCGGTGAACAGACTCCAGCAGATCAGCAGAATGATCAGGCAGAACGGCACCGCGGTGAGGATCGCCCCGCTTCGAAGCGCCATCAGCCCGCCGGAGATGAGTAGCGTTGCCGCGATCGCCCCCTCGGTGACGGCCCAGAACACACGCGACCACAGCGGCGGGTCGATGTCGCCGTCACAACAGAGGATGTCAATGACCAGCGATGCTGAGTCCGATGACGTGACGAAGTACGTTGCGATGACGATGACCGCGATGGTGGCGGTGATCGCCGACCACGGAAGCTGCGAAAGCATCGCGAACAACGAGGTGTCGAAATCCGCCGAGCCGACAATGCCGTCACCGGGGGCGACTCCATCAGCAATGCTCTGAAGTTCCAGCCAGATGCCCGTGTTGCCGAACACCACGAGCCAGAGGAACGCGAACGTCGTCGGTACGAGCATGACGCCAAGGATGAACTCGCGGATGGTCCGGCCGCGCGAGACGCGGGCGATGAACATGCCGACAAACGGCGACCAGCTGATCCACCACGCCCAGTAGAACATCGTCCAGTCGCGCTGCCAGTCCGTGCCGCGAAACGCGTCGGTGCGGAACGTCAGATCAACCAGACTCTGCAGGTAGCCGCCGATGCTCTGCACGAAGGAACTGAGCAGGAAGATCGTCGGCCCGGCGATGAAGACGAAGATCAGCAGCAGGATGCCGAGCAGGATGTTCGCTTCGCTCAGCCGGCGGATGCCGACCCTGATGCCCGTGGCGACCGAGACCGTGGCGATGGCGGTGACCACGACGATGACGCCGATCTCCGCCCAACTCCAGTGCTCACCCTCCGCTCGCGGGGGGACAACGTCGAGGTACGCGAGCCCCGCGGTGATCTGCTGCGCCCCGATCCCGAGCGACGTCGCCACACCGAACAGCGTGCCGAGGATGGCCAGGATGTCGATCGTGTTGCCGATCGGCCCGTGAATCCGTTCGCCGAACAGCGGATACAACGTCGAGCGAATGGTCAGCGGCAGGTCGTGGCGAAATGAGAAGTACGCCAGCGCCATGCCGACGACGATGTAAATCGCCCACGCGTGCAGCCCCCAGTGGAAGAACGTCAGCGTCATCGCCTGCCCGGCCGCTTCGATCGATCCCGCGTCGCTGCTGCGCGGCGGGTTGAGAAAGTGCCACATCGGCTCGGCGACGCTGAAGAACAGCAGGCCGATGCCCATCCCCGCACTGAACAGCATCGCGAACCACGTCAGGTTGCTGAACTCTGGCTCGTCGTCGTCCTTGCCCAGGCGGATTCGGCTGTACGGGCTGATGAACAGGCCGATGACGAACAGGAGAAAAAATCCGACGGAGATGATGTAGAACCAGCCGAGTTGATCGACGACGAAGTTCTGCGCGCCGAGAAGCCAGTCCTCCATCCGATCCGGCAGGAAGATACCGAGCAGAACGAAGACGGCGATCAGGCCTGCGGACGTGCCGAAGACGTACGGGTTCAACTTCATCAGGATCCCCTGGCAAGAGCAGAATCAGTCGGTCCGCAAATACACACCCCTGGCGTGCGCCAGGGGTGTGGTCATGTGCTCAACAGTGTAAACGCTCAGCCGGCTGCATGTACGGGCTGGCAACTGGCATCACTTGCGGAAGTGGAAGATGCCCCAGGCGAGGTAGCCGTTGTTGCCGCCATCAATCCAGTGCTGCAGGCCCTTCTTCATGCGGTCGATGTACTCGCCGCTGACGATGCCCTGCTCACGCAGTTCGTTCTCGCGCTTGGTGAGTTCAGCGAGGACCCGGCCGTAGTGGCGGGGGAGCTGGTGGGAATGATCCTCGAAATCCAGTTCCGTCAGCCCGAGTTCCGTCAGCGTCTTCCGGTAGAAGCCGGGCGAGCCGAGCGAATCAAGGTGGATCCGGTCGTAGATCGGCTGAAGCTTGTCGGTCGGTGCGTCGTCGGCCTGCATCGGATCGGTGAAAATCACTTCGCCGCCGGGCTTGAGCACCCGGGCGACTTCGCTGCAGACCTTGCGCCGATCGCCGGAGTGAAGAAACGCGTCCTGGGACCAGATGATGTCGAAGCGGTCGTCTTCGTAGGCGAGGTTGGTGAAATCGCCGTCGACGACCTCGATCAGGTGATCAAGGCCCTGCTCGCGGTTCTTCTGCCGGTCGCGTTCGTTTTCCACCTCGGAGAGGTTCAACGCGACGCATTTGCAGCCGACGGATTTGGCCAGGTATCGCATTGACCCGCCGTACCCGGCGCCGAGGTCGAGCACCACACTGTCGGCCGAGAGATTCGTGAGCTTCTCAGCCATGCGAGCGACGGTGCGGCGGCTGGCGTCAGCGATGGGCTCATCGTCGGACTGGTACAGCCCGACGTGGATGTCCTCGCCGCCCCAGACGTGGAAATAGAAATTGTCCGCGTCCTCGCTGTTGTAGTACTCGCGGGCCGTTTCGACCGTTGCCGAATAGTCGGTGGTCATACCTGTTTGGTCTCCTGGTTGTATGAGCCGGCCTGTTCGTCGTCTTCGGGCTCGCGGTAGTTCTTCTCCGCGACGTGGATGTAGAAGTCCGGCTCGTCTTCGCGGTAGGTCTCCTGGAAGTCGCCGTACGTCTCGATCGTCTGGAACCCGACCTCGCTCATCAGCCGCCTCGTGTAATCCTTGCGCAGCGGGAACATGTTGAGGTGGAAGACGGCTTCGTCGGGGAACTGATAGCGGAACCGGGCCAGGCCCTGGTCCACGTGCTCCGGCTCGACCTTGATGTTGTTGCCGCAGTAGTAGTACGACTGCTTGCTGGAATACCCCTGGTCGAGGATCCGGTCGTAATTGCGCTGGTCAAGGATGAGCACGCCGTCATGACGAAGCGTGGCGTAGAACTCCGCGAGGGTCTTGCGGCGGTCGTGCTCGGAGAACAGGTGGGTGAACGAATTGCCCAGGCAGATCACGGCGTCGTAGAGCGCGTGAACGTCGCGATTGAGCCAGCGCCAGTCGGCCTGGATCGTGCGGAGAATGTGGCCGCGCTGCTTACCGTTCTCAAACGCCTTGGCAAGCATCTGGGCGCTGCCGTCGACGCTGACGACTTCGAAGCCGGCTTCGATCAACCGGACGGAGTGAAACCCCGTGCCGCAGGCGACGTCGAGCACGCGCTTGGCGCCGCGTTCCCGCAGGAGATTGATGAAGAAGTCGGATTCGCTCTTGGCCCGCTGTTCCCAGTCAATGAGATCGTCCCACTTCTCCACGAAGCTCTGGACGTACTCGTGCTGGTAGTTGTCGGTGTCGCGTTTCTCGACCGGGTTGGAACCAAACGACTGCTGTTCCTCTTTGGTAAAAATTGCTGGTGTCCTCCATCATCAAGCGAACAGTGAAATGCGTTCCGAGCCCCGGATACACCTGCGTCCGGCACCGCGGCGGGAGATCTGCCCGCCCCTGGTCACCATCTGGTCACCAACGTACTGGCCACCAATCCGGGGCACCGGTCCCGGACCACCCTGCAACAACATTCACAAGGGCGTCCCGGTCCGGCTGGCCTGCCTTCCGGTGCGGCTGTCACACGGGGCCACGTTCAGCAGTGAACACTGTCCCATGCACGCCTGACCTGAAAGGGTGCCTTCCAGTCGAGCGTCAACCGCAGGTCGGCTCGAAACCGCAAAGGCCGCAGGCACGTGCCAATGCAGTAGTGTGGCGCGCATGGCCTCGAAAATCAACCGGATGTCGCCGCGAATCTCCTGCCAGGCCAGCCGACATTTGATCGGGTGTCATCCGCAAACGCCCGTCAAATAAGGGTTTGCGGTCGATCCCCGTCGGCTCGGCGACGGGATTAACGTCCGGTTTTTTTCCCGCTTTCACCACAAACAAATTGACACAGATCAATCCGTCGAAAGAAACGCGCCCGTCGGAAGCCGAAGTGGTGAAAACGTCTTCAGGCGATGGCCAGATCCTTCGCCCGTCGCTGGGCGCGCCGCCGATCCGACTCACGAAGCATTCGCTTTCGAAGCCTAATTGATTGCGGCGTGATCTCGACCAGTTCATCGTCGTCGATGTATTCAAGCGCCGCTTCAAGCGACAGCGTCCGCGGGGCCTTGAGCGTCACCGTCGCTTCCTTCGTCGCCTCACGCACGTTCGAGAACGCCTTGCCCTTGACAACGTTGACCGGCAGGTCCGTATCCCGGTTGTGCTCGCCAACGACCTGGCCTTCATAGACCTGCTCGCCGGGCGTAATGAACATGACTCCGCGATCCGCGAGATTCAGGAGCGCATAGGTGGTCGCCTGTCCCGTCTCGGTTGCGACAAGCACGCCGTTCGTCCGCTTGCGAGAGGCGTTCTGATGAATCGGCGCGTACCGCAGGAAGACATGGTGCATCACGGATTCACCGCCCGTGGCGTTGAGCAGGCGACTTCGCAGACCGATGAGCCCGCGGGCGGGGATCACGCACTCCAGATGCGTCCGGTCGCCGCGCTGGTCCATTTTCCGCACTTCCCCGCCGCGCTGGCCGAGCATCTCCAGAGCAGGGCCGACCGCGTCCGGGGCGGTGTCGATGGTGAGCAGTTCGATCGGCTCGCATCGCCTGCCGTCGATGACCTGTTCGATGACCTCGGGTCGGCCGACGGACAGCTCGTACCCTTCGCGGCGCATGTTTTCGAGCAACACGCTCAGGTGAAGCAGCCCGCGCCCAGAGACGCGAAATGTTTCCGCGGTCTCACCCGAGGCGACGCGAAGGGCGACGTTGGACTGGAGCTCGCGGTCAAGCCGCTCAGCAAGCTGGCGCGACGTGACGTACTGGCCTTCCCGGCCGGCGAGGGGCGAATCGTTGATGCGGAACGCCATATGAAGCGTCGGCTCGTCGACGGCAACGCGGGGCATGGCGGCCGGTTGCTGCGGATCGGTGATCGTGTCGCCGATGTCAAACCCGCTGAGCCCTTCGATCGCGCAGAGGTCGCCCGTCTCAATTGCATCGACGGCCCGGCGGCCGAGCCCCTCGAAGCGGAGCAGCTTGAGCACCCGGCTGGTCGAAAGACTGCCATCGGCCCGGGTCACCGCAACGGTCTGGCCTTGTGTGATCCGCCCCGCGAAGACGCGGCCGATGGCGATCCGGCCGACGTAATCCGAGTAGTCCAGCGTCGTGACGAGCATCTGCAACGGGGCGTCAGCCTCGCCGGTCGGCGGCGGCACTTTTTCGAGCATCGTGTCGAGCAACGGCAGAATGTCCGTGCCGCGCTCGCTTGACTCCACGCTCGCCCAGCCGTCCCGCCCCGATGCGTAGACCACCGGGAAGTCGAGCGCCTCGTCGTCGGCGCCAAGGTCGATGAGCAGGTCGAACACCTCGTCGATCACCGCGTCCGGGCGGGCGCCGGGCCGGTCGCACTTGTTGATGACGACGATCAGACGCAGGCCGAGTTCCAGCGCCTTGCTGAGCACGAACCGCGTCTGTGGCATGGGGCCTTCAAATGCGTCAACGAGCAGCAGCGCCCCGTCCGCCATGGCGAGAACGCGTTCGACCTCGCCGCCGAAATCCGCGTGGCCGGGGGTGTCGATGACGTTGATGCGGTGGCGTCGGCCGGTCCGGGGGCCGTCGGCGGGGGTGTACTCGATTGCGCAGTTCTTGGAGAGGATCGTGATGCCGCGTTCCCGCTCCAGGGGGTTGGAGTCGAGAATGCAGTCGGGCATGTCGGCCTGTCGCTCGAAGGTGCCGGATTGCGTGAGCATGGCGTCAACGAGCGTGGTCTTGCCGTGATCGACGTGGGCGATGATCGCGACGTTTCGCAGATCGGGATTGGGGCTGTCGTGGTGTCTGGTCATGTGGGCCTTCAGAGGTGTGCCGTCATGGAAGAGCGGCAATCATTGCCCGCCTGCGGCGGATTGGCCACCCCGGCGAGAAAAATGTGGTCCGTGGGAACGTGGTGAACAGGCGGCCCGGGGACTGATCGCATCACACGCTGCAACGCTTCAGCCGGGCCGTGGCGGTGGAGATGTCGGCCGACTTCATTCCGGCGGCTCATGCTTTTGGGGCGGGGCGGCGGTCTCGGGGCACGCCGTCCCAGTAGCCATTTCCGCGCGGACTTCGATGTGCATCCGATCTGACGCCGGCCGCCTCATGCGCCACTGCACGCGATCGAGCACGCCGGTGAGCTCGGCAAGGGTTCCGATGGAGCGCGCCAGCCGGTCGTGGTGCCCGGGGTGGGCCCAGGCCTCGAGGTTCGTGCCGAGCGCATCGAGGAGCGAAGTTGCCTGCCCCGCGTTGAGTTGTCCGAAGGCGAGCCAACGCGGCGGATCGTCCGGATCCGTGCCGCACGCCTGAAGATCCGACCAGTCGGGGCATGACTCGGCGTGATAATCGGCGGAGAGCCGGCGGCCGATGGTTTCGACATGATCCGCATGGCTGCCGAGAAGCAGCCACCGACCGCCCGGGCCGTCAAAGATGGCCCAGGAGACCGTGACCGCTGACCAGGCCGGCCGCGACCCGATGATCCGATCCGTGAGCGGGGCAAGGTCGATGCTCGTGACGGCATTGACTGGTTTGTCCCACATCTCGCGTGAAGGCAGATCGAGCGGCCGGCCGATCGAACGGTTCACCGTGTCAAGCAGATCGTGCATGTGATCGTGCAGGCGTTCAGCCGATCCACCATCGTCGACCAGTTCATAAGCCCGTGTCAGCGATGGCATGGCGATTTCGCTGTTCTCATCGAGGGGGGCGGGGTGGCTTCCCACGATGAGCAGTTGACGTCCGGCAAGAGACTCGCGAAGCGCCGGGCTGAGCAGTTCCACATCCAGCCGCGCCCGCAAGATGGCTTCGAATCGGCCGGCGCGGAGGTCCGTCGGCTCGGTCAGCGCGATCACCGTCTCCTCCGGCATGCGATTGTGCAGGCAGTGATCGAGATGAAACTCCGTCGCGCCTCGATGGCGGGGCGGGCGGTCGAAGCGCATTTCGTGGGAGAAATCGAAGGCTTGGCCGTTGAGCCGGCCCACCGTCACCGACCACCCGCCGACCGGCCCTTTATGCCGCAGGTAGACGTTGATGGTCCCCGGATCAAGCGACCGGCCGTAGGCGATCGCTTCGTGTCCCGCCAGCGTTTCGTCGATCGTCCGGCGCATGGCGGTGGCGATGTCGGTGTACAGGTCATCGCGGCGTTTCGGGCCGATGAGCATGATGGATTCGGAGACGGCGATCTGCAGGTCATGCTCGGGCAGTTCGTACAGCCCGATGCCGCTCCGATGGCCCTGAATGCGCGCCTTAAGGCGCCGGAGCAATTCTTCGCTGGCCCGCGGCGGGACGTGCGAGATCATCGCCCATTGCCATTGAGGCCGTTCATCACGGATGACGATCGTCAGGTTCTCGCCGAGGTACCGGTCGAAGAGCGCCTGCGCGTCCAGGCCGACCGTTGCCGAGATGTCCTGCCAGGCGTCCGCTAGGGCGCCTTCGCCGATGACCCCTCCGGCCCATCGGGCGAGCGCGCAGTCATCGACGCGACGTCGGAGCGTCTGCGGGTTATGCAATTGCAGGTAAAGACTGACATCATCGGGAATGATGTCGGCGTGGGTGAACGGCGGGCTCGCGCTGGAGTCGTCTCCGGTCGATCGGGCGTGCGCCGTCCCGGCCAGGATGAGCAGGGCCGACAGCATCACGAGTCGCCGACAGCCGCAAGCCCGAGGTCGGCGGTTGAGCGGCCGCAACAGGTTGGACAGCGTGAATGTCACTGTGGTGGTTGCGGTTGTTCAGGGGGGTGGGGGTCGTCCGCTCCACCGCCAATCAGCCAGTCGAGTGGTCGCGGTGATGGGGCGGACTCTCTGGGTTCGGAGTCCGGTGGGCCGGCATCCTGTGGCACAGGCCGACCGGTGGGCCCCTCCGCCCGGTATGGCGCGTCGCCGGAAGAGGTGGGGTTGGTCGCCGGCCGTGACGGCCCGGCATGCTGCGCCGCCGGGAGCGAGGCCGGGCCGGTGAAGTCATCGAGCAGCCAGAGCACGTCATCGAGCCGCGTCCGCTGGTGCTGGATGTCGTGGGAGATCGCTTCGGGCACACTCACCGATGCGGGCTGACGGGCGTGATCGCTGTTCTGGTGAATGTTGAATCCGATGAGCATCGCCCCGGCGAGGATCGCGCCGAGCACCATTCGGTTCGCCCAGCGGCGGCACTGTTGCAGGCGGCGTTCGCCGCGGCTGATCCGGCGGTACCCCAGGCGGTGCATGATCGCATCGGTGAAGTCCGGGCACGGCGTCTGCCCCGGGGGCGGCAGATCGATGCCGCGTTCCGCGGCGGCACGTTGTCGACGTCGGTAGTTCTGACTGCTCATGCCCACACCTCGTCGGCCTGTTGCTGGCGTTGTTCACACGACTCGATGTAACTGCGCATCCGTTTGCGGGCCCGGTGCAGGTGTGATTTCACCGTTCCCTCGGGCATGCGGTAATGCTCGGCGATGTCTGCGACGGACCAGTTCTGCTGATGAAAGAGCAGGACGATTTCGCGCTGTTGAATGGTGAGATTCGCCAGCGCATCGTCGATCAGCCCTCGCGCGTTGTCGATCGATTCGCTGCGGGCGGACTGGCTGCCGGGGCTGAGACCATCCGCCTGCCACGACCTCATCGATTCGGAGTCGTAAGCGGGAGCGTGTTTCTGCAGGATGTTGACGTACAACCGCTTGGCGATGGTGAACAACCACGTGCTGAAGCGGAAGCGGTTATCGAATCGATCGAGGTTCCGCAGCACGCGCAGGAACGCTTCCTGAACGACGTCCTCAGCGATTTCCGGGCGGCCGGAGAGCCGCAGTGCGAACGCGTAGACCGAACGCTGGTGTTGGCGGATGAGTTGCTCGACGGCCCGGCCGTCGCCGGCCTTGGCTCGTCGAATCAGTTCAAGCTCTTCTCGTCTGGTCATTTGCCGGCTCCTGCCACCATTGTATCTACCGGTGGACACCGGGCCGGTTCCGATCCGGAAAAAAGGCGACGGCACCGGACACGTTGGCAACAG
>SLJD01000212.1 GCA_007135295.1 Phycisphaerales bacterium | reverse complement strand
GCATGCTGGCCGGCCAACTGTTCGGCACAAGCGGCGTCGCAATTCTTTTGCTCCTTGCACAGGCGATGGATATGGGATCGCTCCGCGATGTAGCTCTCGTGCTTGCGATGCTTGCTGTTGTCGCGGTTATCGCATTCGTTCGGCGCGTGTGGAAACCCGTTTCTGCCGAATCGGATCTCCGATAATTAAGGATTCCGCTGCAGCGGGGACACCATGATAGTGAACCTTCTTACGGTCATCTTCATACTGGCCGGACTCGCCTTCATGACCCTTGGAACAATCGGTCTGCTGCGACTGCCGGACGTTCACTGCCGACTTCACGCGCTGACCAAGGCGGACAATCTCGGGCTGGGTTTTCTCGTCCTCGGCCTTGTTCTCCAGGCTGACTCAGTGCCTGCAGCGGTCAAACTGGTATTGATCTGGCTTCTGGTGCTTCTTGCCGCCACAACCGCCTGCTACCTTGTCGCGCGAGAGGGGATCCGTTACCGGGATTCCGTGACCGAGGACTGACAGCACAATCGTCAATACGGCAGATGCACACTTTTTGATTCTGTTCCAGGAGCCCGCCGTGCAAGTCATTGACATCCTTCTCGGCCTTGCTGCAATAATCCTCGCCTGGCGAGCACTTGTCGTGCGAGAAGCGTTTCCAGCCGTAGTGCTTTTCATCGTCTACGGCATGGTGCTTTCGATTGCATGGGTCCGCCTTCAGGCGCCGGATGTTGCCTTAGCAGAGGCGGCCATCGGAGCCGGCCTGACGGGTGCATTGCTGCTGGAAGCCGTCGGCTTTCTGGAACGACAATGGCCTGAAGCTCCGGAGCACTCAGCATGAGCACAACGCGCAACCAGGCCAAGGCTGCGGAGATGGCTACTGATTCGACACCGTGGGCGGCAGTTCGATCAGGGCGGTCACTCCGCGTAACAACAGCAGTCGGCGCAGCGGTACTGGCATCGGTCCTGGCCGTCGTTGCATTTGATGTGGTCATGAACGACAAGGGTGGGCTGACGCCGCAAGCCATGGAGCATCTCGACGAAAGCGGTGTCGAGAATCCGGTAACGGCTGTCCTCCTGAATTTTCGAAGTGTTGATACGTGGCTTGAAGTCGGTGTGCTCGTTCTTGCTGTCATGTCGGTGTTCGCCCTCCATCGCAAGAACTCGCTGACGTCATCTCCACCGGTTCAGCGTGGCGGGTATGTGCTCAGCCGCATGACAGGCGCTTTCGTGCCGCTGCTCGTGCTCGGGGCGGGTTATCTGCTGTGGCGAGGAACACATGCTCCCGGTGGAGCATTTCAAGCCGGCGCACTCTTCGCGGCAGCAGGGGTCATCGTGCGCCTCAGCGGAAGAAATGCCTTGCAATACATTCAAGGATGGTTACTTCGCGGTGTGATCATTCTTGCATTCGCATGCATGGCGGGCATTGGGATTCTTTTCATGACCGCCGGTCGAAACTTCCTTGAGTATCCCGCCGCTCACGCTGGAACGTGGATCTTTCTCCTCGAGCTTGTCGCGACAATCTCCATCGGCGCCGGGTTATGGGCACTGTTCATCGGCACCCACCCGATGCCATTGGGAAGACCACCATCACGAACCGCTAACGGAACGGATACATGACACTGTCGACCGAAGCCATCTTCACCTTGACGGCTGTCGTGGTCTTCTGCCTTGGCCTGTACGGCCTCATCGCCTCGGCCCACCTTGTCCGCAAGATCATGGCCATCAATATCATGGGATCCGCTGTCTTTCTCCTGTTCGGATCCATTGCCCGAAGAAATATGCTTGAGCAAAGCGACCCGGTTCCACAGGCCATGGTGATTACCGGTATTGTGGTCGCCGTAGCCGCCACGGCATTCGCGCTGACACTTGCCCGGCGGATTCACGCGGAAACCGGCACGACCCAACTGCCGGAGGAGCGAGGCAGCGAATGAGCGACTCGCTGGTCTGGTCGATCGTGCTTCCGATCATCGGCTCGGTCGGCGTTTTTGCCATCCAAACACGACACACGCCGCTGATCGGCTGCCTCTTCTCCCTTGGAACCGCCGTGATCGTGGCCTCTGTTACTTACCGTGTCTGGCGTGATGGACCGCTGACACACGAGTTGGCCGGATGGGGCGCTCCGCTTGGAATCGATCTGTATGCAGACGGCCTGTCCGCGTTTATGCTTGCCTCAAACGGGCTGGTCGGACTGCTCATCAGCGCGGCAGCCTTTTGGTACTTTCAAGGCGGGCAACCTGACAAAGGCGACGAAGTACCGAACAGCCAGAGCTTCTGGCCGCTCTGGCTGTTCCTGTGGGGCTCTTTGAATCTTGCTTATCTGTCTTCCGACGCGTTCAACCTGTACATTGCGGTGGAACTGATCGGCTTGGCCGGCGTGGGGCTGATCGTCATCACCGGCAGCACCGACTCGTTCATCGCTGCCATGCGGTACCTGCTCGTCGCACTGCTCGGGTCACTGAGCTACCTGTTTGGTGTCGCGTTGCTGTACGGCGAATTCCATACCCTTGACATTCGACTGATCGCGGAACACGCCGGGCAGGTCGAAGGGGGCCTGACCATGTGGGCGGCACTGGCATTGATCAGCGTCGGTCTGATGGTCAAGACTGCCCTCTTCCCGCTGCATTTCTGGCTTCCACCGGCGCACTCGAGCGCGGCGGCACCGGTCAGTGCGATCCTTTCCGCACTGGTCGTCAAGGCGACGTTCTACCTGATGCTCCGCCTCTGGTTTGGTGTTTTCAGCGAGCAGATGACCGTCCCCTTCGGCCAGCTCTTCGGCGTACTGGGGACGTGTGCGATCGTTGGCGGCTCCGTGCAGGCGATCCTTCAGCGCCGCCTCAAGATGATGGTCGCATATTCAACAGTGGCGCACATCGGCTACCTCTTCCTCCTGGTTCCCCTGACGATCCCGTTCCGCAACGGCAACGACGCTACTTGGGATTTCGTCGGCTATTCCGGCGGCATGTACCACCTGCTCTCACACGCGCTGGCGAAGTCGGCGATGTTTCTCGCGGCGGGAATCGCAATCGCCAGCATGGGAAGTGACCGGCTCCGGCACCTGCGGGGCATGGCCCAGCAGCTTCCGCTGACCACGTTCGCCTTCGGCCTGGCCGGGGTCTGCCTGATGGGCCTGCCGCCGAGCGGAGGTTTCGTCGCAAAGTGGTTCATGGTCAACGCCGCCCTTGACAGCGGCCAATGGTGGTGGGCGATCGTGCTGCTCCTCGGCGGCCTGCTGACGACGGTGTATGTCTTTCTCGTGCTTCGGTATGCCTTTCTGGCCCCGCAGCCGCCCCACTTCACCGCCCCGTCGCGGCCGCTGGAGGTCATTACCCTGCTGCTCGCCCTGCTCTCCCTGGCAATCGGCCTTCGAGCTGTCGAAGCCTTTGATCTTCTCGAGCACGGCACGCCATTCCTGGACGCAACGATGGAAGGCGGTGATCCGTGACGGCTGAGTTCTGGCTTCCTCTGGTCGTCCTGTTCAGTTCACTGCTGACCGGCGCGTTCATCTTCTTCCTGCGCGAGGATCAGACGTTCCTTCGCACGGTCCTGAACATGGCCGGGGCGATCCTCAAGCTTGTCCTCACCGCCGTCATCTTCTGGGGCACCCTCTTCACCGGCATCGAGTACGAGACACGGTTCACCGTCATCGCCGAGATCGAGCTGCTGCTCCAGGTGGATTTCATCTCGCTCATGTTCGCCTCGCTCTCGGCCGTGCTCTGGCTGATTACGACCATCTACGCCATCGGCTACCTCGAAGGCTCGCCGCACCGCAGCCGCTTCTTCGGATTCTTCAGTATCTGCGTCACCGCAACGATGGGCGTGGCGCTCGCCGGCAATCTCTTTACATTCTTCATCTTCTACGAGATGCTGACACTCGCGACGTACCCGCTGGTCGTCCACCGCGGCACGCGTGAGTCCCTGATCGCCGGGCGGAACTACCTGATCTACACCCTTTCCGGCGGGGCGCTCTTCCTGCTCGGCATCGTGTGGATGCAGACGGTCGCCGGTTCGATCGAG
>SLJD01000305.1 GCA_007135295.1 Phycisphaerales bacterium | reverse complement strand
CCGTTCGAGGTGGTGGCCGGCCGCCGTCGCCGAGCAGTCCATGGCCCGCGCCGCCTCCCGCAACGGCAGCCGATAGACCCGCACAAACACCCACGCCTCGCGTTGCTGGGCCGGCAGTGCCGCCAACGCCTCTGCCACGGGGCCGTCCAGCCGGTCATCGGCTATTCGCCCCACCGGCATTTCCCGGCTGCGAAGAACGGTCAGACGGTCGAGGTGCGATCCGTCCAGCCGGGTCAGGTCGGGCTGCGCGTCGACGACCGACTCGATCACCCGCACCGCCGCCGTCGGATGGCCGGTCAGGAGTGTGGCGAGGCGGTACACCCGGCGTTCGCATGATTTCCGGTCCGGCATCACCGCAAGTGTAGCCCGCCCACGTCCACCCCCGCCGCGTTGAAACAGCCGATCATTGCCGGACGGTCGCGCGAAGCAGGACCAGCACGCCCGGCCAAATTGACCACCACAGGCGTGCGTTGTGCAGCCCGATCGGTCACCTCGCCGATACGATGGCGGGCCCGCCGGCGTGGCGAGGCGGCCGATGACGACGCACATGGACGAATGAGTAAGGAGAGTGAGCTGTGACGCAACGGGTGATGATGAAGGCATGGTGGCTGATCGCCATTGTCGCCGGCGGGTTGGCGACCCAGACCGCCTCGGCCGATCTTCGGACCGACATCGAGGAGATCCTGAACGCCAGTCCCCTGCAGGACATCAGCATCGGCATCAGCATCACCGATGCGGAGACCGGCCGCACGCTCGTCTCCCGTGACGAGAACGATCAGTTCATCCCCGCGAGTAACATGAAGGTACTCACCGCCGGCGCCGCCCTGCACGTCCTCGGCCCGGACTTTCGTTTTCGCACGCGTCTCATCCGCGAGGGCGATGATCTCATCTTCGTCGGCGACGGCGATCCCGGCCTCGGCGATCCGAAACTGCTGGACATGATGCAGATCGACGGGCTCGACGGTCTCGACGTCGAGACGTTCATGAACCTCTGGGTCGAAGCCATCGAGGACGAAGGCATCACCGAGATCGACCGGCTGCTCGTCGACGACCGCATCTTTGACCGCGATTTCGTCAACGAGACGTGGCCCGTTGATCAGCTCAATCGCTGGTACTGCGCCGAGGTCGCCGGACTGAACTTTCACCTGAACGTCCTGCACTTCTTCCCACGACCGACGAACGGCTCGCGGCCGAACATCTCCGAGTTCGCTCCGAAGGCCGGCTGGCTGCACCCGACAAACCGAGCCACCAGCCGCACCGGCCCGCGCGATCAGGCGACCGTCTGGATCGCCCGCCAGCGCAACACGAACAACCTGACCTTCTACGGCAACGTCAAGTCGCGCTACACCTCGGGAAACCCCGTCCGTGTGACCTTTCACAACCCGCCGGAGTTCTTCGCCGGCCTCATCGCCGAACGTCTCGAGGATTCCGGCGTGAACGTCGGAGAATACGGCGTCGTCGAACGCGATGCGCCGACGCCTTCCGGCGACGCTGATGCGATCGGTCCCGTCATCGCTACGCCGATCTCGACCGCCCTCGTTCGCTGCAACCGTGACAGCCAGAACATGTACGCCGAAGCCCTGCTCAAACGCATCGGGCACGAGATGACCGGCGAGCCGGGGTCGTGGACCAACGGCGGGGCGATCATCCGTCACGTCGTTCATGAGCGGCTCGACAATGCCGCCCTCGCCTCGCGGCTGTTCGTCGGCGATGGCTCCGGCATGAGCCGGCACAACAAGATCACGCCGGCACTGATGACCGCGTGGCTGAACAGTTTTCACCACGATGACGAACTCGAAGCGATCTTCGTCAATTCGCTCGCCGAGCCGGGCGGGGACGGCACGCTCCGCCGCCGCATGCGCAACCGCGATTTGTATTCAATGGACGTTCAGGCAAAATCCGGCTACATCAACCAGGTCAGTTGTCTCAGCGGCTTCGTCACCGCCCCCGACGGCCGCCGGTACAGCTTCAGCGTCCTCTGCAACGACGTTCCCCGCGGCCAGACCCGTCACGCCCGCAACATCCAGGACGACATCGTCGAGGCAATCGCCCGAGAGATGTCACGCCAGACTCCCGCCGCGATGGGAAGCAACTGAACGCCGGATATGCCAAGCGCTTCGAGAATCGGTTCACTCTTCCGGGCGGCGGTCGACGAAGTAGATTCGATGCTGATTGCGTCGCGTGATGTCGCCTTCTGAGACGGGGCGTTCATCGATGGCAACATGCCGCTTGTCGGGGCTGACGACGACCCGCTCACCTTCCTCAACACGCCCGGAGTAGATCATCCGATCGCGTGTGGCGTCGTAGATGTACACTGTGCCGTCGGCCGGAGCGGAGTAGGCGAGCCGGCCGGAACCTTCGGCCGCCATCAGCGCGTTGCCGGGAAGGTTGGGGTCTGCCTCAACCGTCTTGCAGCCGGGCAGCATCGGCAGGCCCAAGGTGAGAACGCTGAGAATCAACGCGGCCAATGCCGCCCTGCTGAAGGCATGATTGCGTGTCATCGTCTATGGTCCTTGTTCAACGGCGGACGGCATCGGTAGGTGCGTCCTATCAAGCGGCTGTGGCATCGACCGACCGTACTCCGCCCGTGGCGGTAACCAGCCCGAAGAAACTCCCCCTTCCACAGGAAGATACGCACGCCCCCGTCGCCGGCGATGAAGCCACCGGCAACAATTGGATAGTCGACGTCCCGATGGCTGCACCTGTTGGGGTCGGCGGTACGGGTGCTCTTCTGTTTTTCTACCTGTCGCGCGACGCCTCATACTCATCAGAAGCCGAGGCCTGCCCGGTCAGAAGCCGGACCCGGCTCAATTCGCCATCCCGAAACTCGCTATGAACCACGGCAAGGCGACCGCTGTCGTTAACGGCGAGCTTGCGCATGAGCAGCCCCTGCTGACTGCCATTAAAGCCGTGTTCGCTGTCATCGGTTCCCGGGACCACCTGATGGGCGCTGAAGGTCCGGCCGCTGTCACTGGAGACAGCGAGGCCGAGGCCGCGAGGGCGGCGGCGCGGTTCGGGATAGCACTCCCAGAGGACGTACACGCGGCCGTCACCGTCAACGCTCAGCGTTGGGAACGCGACGCCCGCAAACTCCTCGCCGTGCGGGCCGCTGATGTCCCGCGGCGGCAGGAACTTCCGACCGCCGGACGACGCCCGACCCGCGCCGTCGTCATCATCGCTGTCGCCGCGTTCATCTTCGAGCAGTGTCATCCGGGTGTGCATGACGCGCGCCTCGGTAAACGGGCCGCGCTGATGCTCACTGTAGACGAGGTGCAGTTCCCCCCGGTGGTCGACCGCAAGCGCCGGCGCGTCTGAATACCCGTCCGATTCGCCAACGGTGCGCGGTTCGCTGAACGAGCGGCCGCGATCGCGGGACGTTGCCAGGTGAATGTCAGCCGAGCGGTTTTCGCCGACCGTCCAGGCGAGGTGGACCGTCCCGTTGGGGTCGACGGCCAGAGCCGGGGCCCGGGCCGGTGCGTCTTCCACATCGTCGGCGATGAGCAGCGGCTCACTGAACGACACGCCGCGGTCCGTCGAACGGGCGACGTGCAGTCGTCCTTCGTACTCCGTCCATGCGGCATAGACATCCCCCTGCGGGCCGATCACGAGGTCGAGGCTGCCGTTGTGCCAGCGATCGCCCGACACGCGCCCCTTGCCTGCCCCGGCGGTCGTGTCGGACAGATTCACCGGCTCGCTGAACGACTCGCCTCCGTCTTCCGACCGGGCGAAGAATATCTCCCCGCCGTGCGACCCGCCGGAGAACACGATGTCCTGCCAGAGCGCGTAGATCCGGACGGGATCGGTGTCCGTGATCACCAACCGCGGCAGCCACGAAAAGATGCCATCGCTGCGCGACATGTTGACCGGTTCATCGAGCGTCGGCTCGCCGTCATCGTCGTAGACCTGCAGAAAGATGTCCTGCTTCGGGTGATCCGCCCATGCAACGGCGGCCAGGCCGTTCGAGTTCATCGCGACGGTGCCGTCATCGACGAAGTCAAACTCCGAATCGTTCAT
>SLJD01000388.1 GCA_007135295.1 Phycisphaerales bacterium | reverse complement strand
CGCGCCTCGACGGGCAGGGCGGCCGGCTCGGAGCGCGTCGCCTGCGTGCTTTCGTCGACGCCGACCTCGACCGGTTCCACGAAGATCTCGGGCAGCCGAATCCGGGGTTCCGGTGCGGGTGGTTTGCCCTGAAGGTAACGGTCGATCGAGGTCGCCGCCTGCTTGCCGGCCGCGATCGCGTCGGCGACGGTGTTGGGGCCTGTCACCAGGTCGCCACCGGCGAACACGCCGGGACGGTTGGTCGCCAGGCTTCGCGGGTCGACGTGCAGCCGACCGCCCCGGCCCACCTCGATGCCCATCGCGGCCAGCCCGTCGCTGTCGGGGCACTCGCCGATGGCCACGATCAAAGTGTTCAGCGAGATGCTGAACTCCGAGCCGGGCACGGGGACCGGGCTCCGCCGGCCGCTGGCGTCCACCTCGCCCAGGAGGTTGCGGATGCACTCGATGCCGACGAGCCGGCCTGCCTGCGAGTAGATTTTGACCGGCTCGACCATCGTCTCGACGTGAATGCCTTCCCGGACGGCCGCCTCGATGTAGCGGATCTTGACGGGCGAGACGAGCGTTTCGAGCCGGATGCCCTCCTCGATGGCGGCCTCGACCTCCTCGGCGTAGGCGGGCATCTCCTGGTCGGTCCGGCGATAGAGCAGGCTGACGGACTGGACGTTCTCCTGCCGGATCGCCACGCGGGCGGCGTCCACGGCCGAGTTGCCGCCCCCGATGATCGCCACGTGCCCGCCGGCGAGTTCCTCGCCGCGCAGGTTGAAGGCTTTGAGGAACTCCATCGACGAGTACACGCCCGCGATGTCCTCGCCGGCCAGATCGAGCGTCCAGCTCTTGTCGGCCCCGATGGCCAGAAAGACGGCCTTGAACCCGTCGGCCAGCAGACCGTCGATCGTGACGTCCCGGCCCAGCGCGGTCGAACAACGAAGAGTGACATTGTCGGTCACAAGTGTCTCGATCTCTTGGCGCACGATGCTCCGCGGCAGGCGGTAGGCGGGGATGCAACTGATGAGCATCCCGCCGGGCTCGGCCTCGGCCTCGAAGACGGTGACCTTGTGTCCGCGCCGCGCGAGCTCGTGGGCAGCCGTCAGGCCGGCGGGCCCCGCGCCGATCACAGCCACTTCGGCCGCGTGACCGTTCGCGCCGGCGACGGCCGGCGGCTTATAGACCGAGGGACTGACCCGGTCGGTGATGAACCGCTTGAGCGCACGGATGGCCACCGCTTCGTCGCCGCCGGCGCCGAGCTGGCAGCGCAGCTCGCACTTGCGGTCGCAGACCCGCGCGCAGACCGAGGGGAACGGGTTCGCCTCGCGGATGATTTGATAAGCCTCTTCGTACCGCGCGTGGGCGATCAGCGCGATGTAGCGCCAGGCCTGCGTGTCGAGCGGGCAGCCGGCCTGGCACGACGCGCCGACCAGCTCGCCGCAGACGAAGGCCGGGCACTTCTTGTCGACCACGTGCCGCTCGTACTCCTCGCGGAAATACCGCAGCGTGCTGATCACCGGGTTGGCCGCCGTCTGGCCGAGGCCGCACATTGTCGTGTCCTTGACTGCGAGGGCGAGTTCCTCGAGCAGTTCGACGGATTCCAGGCCGGTCCGGCCCGTCGCGATGTCGTCGAGGATCTCGTGCAGCCGTTGCGTGCCCTTGCGGCAGGTGAAGCACTTGCCGCAGGACTCGTCTTTCAGGAAGTTCATGAAGTACTTGGCCACGTCGACCATGCACGTGGCGTCGTCCATGACGATCATGCCGCCGGACCCCATGATCGAGCCGGCCTCGGCGAGGCTGTCGTAGTCGACCGACAGATCGAACCGGCTGGCCGGGATGCATCCGCCGGACGGCCCGCCCGTCTGGACCGCTTTGATCCGGGCTTTGCCCACCGCCCCGCCGCCGATGTCGTGGACGATCTGGCGGAGCGTGATGCCCATGGGCACCTCGACGAGGCCCGTGTGGTTGATCTTGCCGACGAGGCTGAAGATCTTTGTGCCGGCGTTGTTCGGCGTGCCGACCTTGGCGAACTCGCGGGCGCCCATCCGGAGCGCGACCGGAACGTTCGCCCAGGTCTCGACGTTGTTGATGGCCGTCGGCTTGCCGTCGATGCCCTTGCGGATCGGGTAGGGGGGGCGCTGGCGCGGCTCGCCCATCTTGCCCTCGATCGAGCGGATCAGGGCCGTCTCCTCGCCGCAGACGAACGCCCCGGCCCCCCGCACGACCCGGATGTCGAAGGAAAAGTCGCTGCCCAGGATCCACTCGCCCAGCAAGCCGCACCGCCGGGCCTGTTCGAGCGCCGTGTGGAGGTGCTTGATGGCCAGCGGGTACTCGTCGCGGACGTAGATGACCCCTTCGGTCGCGCCTGTTCCGTACGCGCCCAAGAGCATCCCCTCGATGATGCTGTGCGGGTTGCCTTCCAGGATGCTGCGGTCCATGTAGGCGCCGGGATCCCCCTCGTCGGCGTTGCAGACGAGGAACTTGCCCCTCCCGCCGGGTTGGTCGGCCAGCATCCGCCACTTGGCGCCCGTGGGGAACCCGCCGCCGCCGCGGCCGCGAAGCCCCGAGTCGATGACCTCCTGTAAGACGGCCTCTGGGCTGGATTTTTCCAGGGACGTGGCCAGGGCGTCGTAGCCACCGGCCTCGACATAGTGGTAGATGCGGATCGGATCAACCTGCTCGTTGAGGCCGAGCACACGACGGACCTGCCTGCTGAAAAACGGGATGTCGTCCTGTTTTTCCACGGGCTCGCCCGTATGCGGGTTGACCCACAGCAGGTCGGTGAGCACCTCGCCCGCGGCCGCGGCCTCGATGATGCGGGCCATGTGCTCGGCCGTGACCTTGGGATAGAACGTTCGCCGCGGCTCGACGAGGACCGACGGCTCCATCTGGCAGAAGCCGTGGCACCCCGTGATTCGCAGCTGGAGCTTGTCGGTCAGCCTCTTCGTGAGGATTTCCCGCTTGGCTGTGCGGACGAGTTGCCCGGCCCCGCTGGCCAGCCCGCACGTCCCGGTCGGGATGACGATGACGGGAGCATTCGGGTCGCGGCCGGCGCGCAGCCGACGCCGCAGCAATCGGAATTCACTGATGGATCGCAGCCTTTGCATGAGCGGTTCCCGCGCTGGCCAATAATTCCTTCTACCGTAAAAAAGCGGTGCGGCGATCTATGCGTTCACGCACTCCAAGTCGAGCCGCCGCCCGTGACAGCCACACCTTTGACACACGCTGACCCTGCCTCCGCCCTGGATGGCCAACGACGCCATCGGAGCGCCGCAGTCGTCGCACGCCTCGTCGTCGCCAGCCAGCAAGTCGTGACAACGCGGGCAGAACAGATCGAAGACGTCCCCTTCACGTATTTCTGCCTCGCATGTCATGCTTGCGCTGCCGTAGAGGCATGAAACGTGGCATGGGCAGACGGTAACTTTGGTCGCCAGGCTCAGACCGATCGAAGGCAGCCCATCCACGTGCGTACCCTCGTCCATGAGGCTGTGATGGCAGCGGGGGCAGTTGACCGCGATGGGGAACGTGCCGTCCCGTTCGCCCGCGGACTTGTCCAGGCCCGCGGCCCCCTGCTCGAGCAGTGCCGCCACTTCGGCAGTGCGCACCTTCGAGAAGTATCTGCCGTCGATGACCACGACCGGGCCGAGGGCGCAGGCCCCTAGGCAGTTGACGGTTTCCAGGGTGAATTGACCGTCCTCCGTCGTCTGGCCAGCCTGGATGCCGAGTTGACGCTCGAGTTCGTCGACGATGCGCGGGGCACCGCGAACGTGGCAGGCTGTCCCCATGCACGCGCAGACCAAGTGACGACCACGCGGCACCAAGCTGAACGCGCGGTAGAAAGTGGCGATTCCGTAGACGTCCACGAGCGAGCGCCCCGTCTGCGCGCTGACCGTTCGAAGGGCCTGCTCGGGCAGATACCCGCACCGATCCTGGATTTCCTGGAGGATGGCGATCACCCCGCCGCGGTCTTGGCGATGCGCCGCCAGGATGCACTGGATCTCCTGCGGGTCCACCGCGTCGGTGTTCGGCGGATGGGCCGTCT
>SLJD01000200.1 GCA_007135295.1 Phycisphaerales bacterium | reverse complement strand
TCCACTTCATCGCCGGGGGACGAGGCGGGGTCCGGCACACACTCCTGCTGCACCTGCAAGGCTTTGATCATGCGTGCACCAAGGCGGAGTCGCTCCTGGAGGTTCTCTGAAACCTGCGTGGTCGATGCTACTCTGGCGCCTGCCTTCTCGATGGCTGCCTGTAGATCCGCACCGACACTGGCCGCACGCTGCATTAGGTGATAAAGCTCATCGGCAAGTTTTGATCGACGCGTTGACAGAACAGCGCCGTTGTCCAGTGAGTCGCTGCGCACCATCGTTGGCCCGATACTGGGTGGAGGCGGTGAAATGGCTCTTGATGCGACAGGTGGGTCACTGATCGAGCCGGCATCCGGACCGATGGTCAGTCGGAACCCTTTCGACGGACGGGAGTCGGGACATGCTGTCATGGCAGGTCTCCACGGATAGCCTCTGCGAACCGCATCAACTCCTGCCTTCTTCTCCTGCGCGGATTATCGGCCACTCTGCCGGATCGGCTTGAAAAGATACGAGCGGGTGACTCTCAGAGTGGAGCTCAGAACACTGGTTAACCGCCATCGAACGACTTCCCGTCGGATTCCGGGGACTGCTCATCCGAGACCTGTGCGGCCAGTTCCGCAAGGGTACGTCGCCCGGCTTCTTCACACTGTGCTTCCCGCAAACGGCGAAAAACGTCGGGCTCATGGTCAGTATGGCAGTCCGACATGTCGTAACCAAGTCTGATGATCGTCTCGGCTTTGATCCTTTCCGGAGGCTTGGCCAGGGACATCCCGCCGGTCCGATCGATCCGATGCAGGTAACCAGCATCGACCAGGTTGTCAGCAATGCTTCGCACAGCCGGCTCAGCCAGGCATGTCGAACGCGCCAATTCACTTACGTGAGCCGGCCTGCCAGCCTCAAACTCTTCGGTAATGCGTAGCATCACCGCCAGCACGGACAGTGGATCGGTCACGTCGGCTCGCGACTTCTGTTGATCGAACACTTCCATGCGGCGCCCGCGAACCATCTGCACCATGGCGCTGACCTGCAGCCCGAACAGTACGACGAGCCACATGACATAAAGCCAGAACATGAAGACCGGAATCAGGCCCAGTGAACCGTAAATCTGGCTGACTGTAAACGCATTGGCCATGTACGCACCGAGGGTCCGACGACCGATCTCGATCAAGACGGCCGCAACAAGTCCGCCGATGATCGCGGGCTTGATCTCGACCGTCGTGTTCGGCACAAGAATGTACACGGCGACCATGAACAGCCACATCACGCAGAACGCCCAGATGATCGGCCCGGCATGCAGCAGGACTTCCCAGTTTGTGGCGGTGTCGATCCATTCCGTCAGCCGCGTATTCAGAAAATACGTCACCCCGATCGCCACCGGACTGAGTGTCAGGATGAACCAGTACAACGGCACGCGCCACGTCCATGCCCGCCCTTTCGGGGCGCGGTAGATCGTGTTGAAGATGTTCTCGATCGTGACGACAAGGGCGATCGCGGCGTAGATGACGATGGCCGTTCCGATCCACCCCATGGCTTCGAGGTTCAGCGCCATCGCCTGATCAACCAGATCCTCTATCCAGTCTCCCAACGTGACCGTCGCATCATCTTCGACTGCTTCGCCTTCTGCACCTGATCCGGCTGTTTCCGGTTCGATCGGCAAGATGGTCCCGTTGGATTCATCCAGCGTTTCACCCAGTGAGACCCCGTTAACCGTGTCCGGATCATCGACTTGAACCTCATCCAAGCCGAGCGTACCAACCATGTTGCGGACGACGGATTTAAACTCTTCCGCTCCGTAGATAGCTTGCACAACGATTGTGGCAACGACAAGAATGGGAAGCAGCGCGAACAGTGTGCGATAGGTCAGCGCAGCCGCCATCATCGGCGCGTCATCGTCGCGTAACTGCCGGGCTCCGGACCACCCGAGGTCGTATGCATACCGAACCGTCCGCTGCCATCGCGTGGTGGCGGCCCGAGGATTGGTAACTACTTCCCGAATTGAATTGATCAGGGGCTGGAGTTTCCTGCGAATCATCGCCACGCATCCGGTATGGCCTGAAGTCAGGTCGCTCTGACGAGCGTTTCACAATGCCGCAACCGTTTCTATCGACCTGTGAATCGGAGAAATCCAGCGAACTGTGGAACCGGGCATCGTAGCGGCCAGAGCCAATGTTCGGAGAACTGCCCGGGAAGAGGCGCCCCGCCCGGCCTACGATGGACCCCATGACCCGTCGCCGAACCTCCTCCGATCATGATTTCACCGATGCATCGCGCGGCCCGCGTATTCAGAAGATCCTTGCCGAGGCTGGAGTCGGATCACGTCGCGCGTGTGAAGAACTCATCGAACGCGGCGAGGTCAGTGTCAACGGCCACCTCGTCACCACCCTCCCCGCGTTCGTCGATCCGGCACGGGATGTCATCAAGGTCGGCTCGCGCAAGGTCAGCACGGCCGCCCCACCGGTGTATGTCATGCTTCACAAGCCACGCCACGTGGTCTGCACGAACCATGATCCAGAAGGACGCAAGCGAGCCGTTGATCTCGTCAAGCATCCGTCGCGGGTTCGGCTGTATCCCGTCGGTCGACTTGACATGGACAGCACCGGCCTGCTCCTGCTGACCAATGACGGCGAGCTGGCCAACCGACTGACGCATCCGAGCCACGGCGTGCACAAAAACTATGAAGTGACGGTCAAGGGTGAGTTGACCGGCGATGAAGTCAAGCGCATTGAGCGAGGCGTGTTTCTGACAGACACGAAACGCGGCGGGGCGGCCCGAACGCGCCGTTCACGGCTGAGGGTTCTTCACCGCGACCGTGATCGCACGCATCTGCTTATCGAATTGCGAGAAGGTCGCAATCGCCAGATTCGCCGGGTGATGGCCCGGCTCGGGCACCCGGTCAAGAAGTTGCGGCGGGTTCAGCTTGGCCCGTTGAAGCTGAAGGATCTCCAGCCGGGCCAGTGGCGGGAACTGCTGCCAGCAGAACTCGGCGCGCTTCGCAAGGCCGCTCAGATCCAGGACAACGCACTTTCCTCAACACCACCGGCCGCCCGGCCCGCCGGGAACTCCCGCAAGAAACGCAGTGACAGGCAAGGGCAGCGCGGAACCAAGGCGCCCGGAGCGGCAGGCTCGCCAACCGGGTACCGCAGACGTCAGTAGAAAACCGCTTTTTATTGTTGATGGGGCGGAACGTTGTTCGATGCCGGCTCTGCCTTCTCAGCCGCGCGATCAGCGGACTGCTCCGAATCAGTCCCCACCTCGGATAGATCAGTCGGATCGTCATTGAGCGTAAGCACGATCAGATCGCTGATGTCGTCCTGAGTCACCGTCACCCGCCGCATCCGGACCAGTTCGAGCGTGGCGAGAAACAGGCCAACTCGCTGGCCGGCCGACTTGCCTTCAAAGGCCTGCTGTAGCGTGATCTGTTGCTGCCGGGACCGGCGGAGCTGGTCGAGCAGGTCATCCTGGTGCAGGGCGATCGGGGTGTCATCGACCTCGACGGTGTGATCGCCAAGCCGATTCAGGTCAATCGCGTCCATAATCCGGTGATAGACGTCGAAGAGCTCATATGGATTGGCGTCGTCCAGTTCAACGGCGGCCTGGTCGTCGGTCTCCTCCGTCGCCAGACGAATGCGTGCACCGCCTCCGGGGAACCGGTCGGCGAACCGCTGCCGGGCCGTATCAAGCGATTCCGACGCGGTTCGGTACCGCTGGTAGGCCAGCAACTGCTGCACGAGTTCATAGCGTGGGTCGCCGTCATCTGAGCCGTCTTCTGAACCCGACCCACTGCTGGAACGCCGCTCTGCGGGCATCAGCGTGCGGGACTTGATCTCAATCAGGGTGGCGGCCATGACGAGGAACTCGCCGGCGAGATCGATGTCCACTACTTCGATCTGGTGCAGGAAGGCGAGGTACTGATCCGTAATCTGGGCGATCGGGATATCGTGGATATCAACTTCCGCGCGACGGATCAGGTACAGAAGCAGGTCCAGAGGACCCTTGAACATGTCGAGCGTAACCTGGTAATCGTCCTGCAAGGGCATACGGAGCGTTCGCTTTCTGCGTGGTATACTGGAGACAGCATGATAACGTCTGCCGGCATGGTGCGCGGCGGCGATCCAGGCAGGCAGCAAGTGAGATGGCCATAACATCTGTGGCGGATTCAAGCAGAACGACCAGCCCGGCTGACTCCTCTGAATCGACCTTCATTGCCGAGGCGTTGCAGGCCGAAGCCGATGCGATTCAGCGGCTGGCTGACGGTGCGTTGAGCGCCCAAGCCGATGCATGGCGGCATGCCGTGGACCTGATCGACGCCTGTGAGGGGCATGTTGTGGTCTCCGGCATGGGCAAGAGCGGCCTGATCGGCAACAAGATCTCGGCCACGCTGTCGAGTCTCGGCCAACCGTCACACGTCATCCATCCTGCGGAGGCAATGCACGGCGATCTCGGCCGCATACGTCGCGGGGACGTGGTGATCCTGTTAAGCTTTTCGGGCGAAACCGAAGAGGTCATCAATCTTGCGGCCGTGCTCGAGGCGGACAATGTGCCGCGGCTCGGCATCTCCATGACGGATGGCTCGACTCTGGCCCGCCTCAGCAATGTACACCTGCCGCTTGGCAACGTCACCGAAGCCTGCCCCCTTCAGCTTGCCCCAACGGCCTCAACAACAGCGATGCTCGCCGTCGGGGATGCGCTGGCTCTGACTGTCTCTCGCCGCCGCGCGTTCAGCGCGGACGATTTCCACAAGCATCATCCGGGCGGCATGCTGGGGGTCGGATTGCGAAAAGTCACCGAAGCCGTCCGTTTTCGTGTGGGCGAGAACCTGCCGGTTGTCCGAGATGACACCACTGTGCGGCAGGCATGCCAACAGGCAGGAGACGGGCGCCGCGCCGGTGCGATCGTGCTCGTTGATCAGAAGGGGCGACTGTCCGGCATCTTCACCGATGGCGATCTGAGGCGGATGGTGCTCAATGAGCCGGAACAGCTCGACGGGCCGATTCGTGAAGTCATGACAGCCCACCCGCAGCATCTGCATGACGGGCATCTCGTCCGTGATGCGGTGCGGCTTGTGCGGGAACGGCGTGTCGACGAGATTCCGGTTGTCGATCAACACGGCAGGCCCATCGGCCTGATCGATGTCCAGGATCTGATCGCGATGAAGGTCGTTCAGGAATGATTGGGGCCGTATCGTCCGACCGCCCGTTGCCCGATATTCACCGTGCTCCGTGCGGCCGGGAAGGCGGCACGAATGACTGACCCTGCGGCTCGGGTCATCCTGCTGTCTCTGGACGTTGACGGCGTGCTCACCAATGGGAGCATCAATCTCGACGACCTCGGCCGGGAAACAAAAAGATTTCACGTTCGCGACGGTTTCGGCATCAGTACCTGGCGACGGCTGGGGTATCACACGGCCATTATCACCGGTCGCCAGGGCATGGCCGTCCACCATCGAGCCACAGAGATGGGTATCGACACGGTGATCCAGGGGCGGCCTGACAAGCGGCAGGCGTTTGATGTCATGCTGAAGCAGTTGGACGTTCACCCGGAACAGGTCGCTCACATCGGCGACGACCTGCCCGACCTGCCGGTCATGAGACGATGCGGATATCCTATTGCCGTGGCCGACGCCGTCTCCGAAGTCCGTGATGCGGCATCGTTCGTAACAGTTCGGCCGGGCGGCCATGGAGCGGTCCGCGAAGCCGTCGAGCATCTGCTGCAATCGCGTGACCAGTGGAGCGGCGTGGTTGATTCGTACGACTGAACGCCATGTGCATCTTACCACCTTCGTCCACCCAGACCCGTCCATCAATGTCAAAGTGAAGTGATGAGCAGTCCGCATACAGACGACGGCCCTCCTGTTGCCGAACGCCCCCGCTCAACCGCCGTGATTCTCGTAACGTCCGGCGCGGTGCTGGCCATTATCCTGCTGGCCATTGCGTTCACGGTTAGGACGGGCGTTCCTGAGGAACAGGCCACCGCTCCCGCACCCGAAGACGATATTCCGGAACTGATTCCCCCGCCCATTGCGGCCGGCGACATTGATCCTGCCGACGGTCCCCTGCACAGCGACCAGCAGGTTCGGCTTGAGCGAGGCGGCTGGATTCAGGTGCCCGATCCGGAGAACCCGGAGCGGCTCGCTCAGCGCTACCGCTGCGAACGGCTTGACCCGAGTCCCGAAGGCATGGGCCCGGGCTGGGTACAGATGACCGATCCGCGTGCCGAGTTGCACCTTTCTCCCCAGCGCATCGTCACACTGGCGAGCCAGTCGGCACTGGTCTTTCTCAACAATCAGGCAATGGAATCGGGCCGGATGACCGGCGACGTCGAGATTCGCATGTACGAGTCCGATGATGATGGCCCTGCGGATCTTGACGGTGATCCATCACTGGTCATCTACACCGATGAAGCAGACCTTGACAATTTCCTGGGCGAGGTCACCTGCCCGGGCGATATCTTCGCTTCCACGCCATCCATGGATTTTCATGGCCGGGATCTGACCCTTCGGATCAATGATCGCGAAAACCGGATTGAATCGCTGAATGTCGCTGAACCCCACTGGATCCGGCTGACGAGCGATGCGGCACAGCTTCCCGGGCAGGCGGGCGGGGAGCCGGAGTCACTGCGTCTTGCCTCCAGCGGCGTCGCGGGGTCGGACGTGGCATCCGATACACTGATGAACGCGACGGCTCAGTCGATTGCCTCGGTCGGCCGTGATACGCCCTCACTTCAGAACGTGCAGTTTTATAGGCTGACACTCAACGACAACGTTCACATCATGCAGGGCAATGAAAGCACCGGCCGCGCTGCGTTCGGCGATACATTACATGTCTGGTTCGCACTGCAGGGCAGCGAGACCGCTGGCCTCCTCGGCACCGGTTATCCCGCCGACGCTGTGGCATCGGAGAATCCACCGCTTCTGACGGGCGCTGAACGAGCCGCTTCCGTGACAGCGAACCGGCTGTGTGACGTACCCAATCATCGCCTTCTGCAGGTGAACCAGCGTCCGCAAAAACCCAGCGACCCCCGTTCCATCGCTGGCCCTCCCCGGCACGACGACGTTCACGTCACATCCGACGGTTTGCTGGAAATGCGACCGGAATCGTCGACTCCGCCGGGCATGCTGTCGGAGTCGGACAGCCACCTGCAACTCGAAGGTAAACCCGTCCGCCTGTACGACTACGCCGACGGGTTTGAAGCACACTGCGGCATGCTGCGGTTCGAATCCGAGGCCGATCTCTTTTCGCTCGAAGCCGGCCACGGCCGAATCGTCCGAATCGAGAGCCCGCAGTTCGAACTCGTTGCGGACTACCTTGAGGTCCGGCAATCCGATGCGCAAGCCGAACTGATCGGCCCGGGTGAAATGGAACTCCGAAGAGACGGGCACAACATCCCAGGCGACAAGCCGCTCACTGACCGGTTGCGCATTACGTGGGAAGACGGTGTCGAACTTGAGTTCCGTGATGACGGCGGCCAGGACGTGTCCGGCCGACGTCTTCAACTTGCGGCGTTCAATGGTGATGTCGACGTGGTTTCCGATGACTTTGAACTGACGAGCGATTTCCTCGACGTGCATTTCCGACCGGACGGTGACGATCGCGACGATATCGAGATGATTCTGGCGCGGGGCCGAGTCAATGCCCGAACAGCGCGCAATGACGGCTCGATCGCCTGCGAAGAGTTGCAACTTGATCTCGTCCCTGATTCTGATGGACGATCCGTCCCGGCTGCGCTGCGGGCAAGCGAAGACGTTGAAGCGTCGGGTGAACAGGGAACCATCTGGACGCCGCGGTTGCTTGTGGAATTTTTCGACCCGGTTGACCCCGACCGTGTGACATCGACGGACCGTGGCGAGGATGAGCACATCGTCGCCGGTTCGGATATCCGAACCGTTGAGGCAGGCGACTCGGTTCAGATTCTCTTGCGGAACGGCCACCGGGTTTTTGCCGATCATTTGACGGCCGATGCAGAACAGGAAACGCTCGAACTGACGGGCGAGGACGTCATGCTCGTTGCCGAGTCGGCATGGATCGACCGCGCCCGTCGGCTCATCTATGACGACCGCAACGGAACGGCCACGCTCGATGGACCGGGCCGGCTCCAGTTTGCCGACGATGATCTCGCTCTGGAAGACCGCGGGCCGATCGACATGCCGGCGTTCGAAAGCGACTCGACGATCATCTGGCAGGACGCGCTTCACCTGACATTCAGTGATGCTGGCGTTGAAGCGGACAACGAAGCGGTTTCTCGTCAGTTGCGCACGGCCCTGTTTGAAGGCAGCGTACAGGTACAGACGCCCGAGTTTGATCTTCAGAGCGAGACGCTTGACGCGCAGTTCCGTGATGATCCGGCTCGCACCGATAATCTTCAGCGCGTGATTGCGCGAGGCGACGTCCGGGCCGTGGCTGCCCGCGATGAGGGCCAACTGACCTGCAAAGAATTGCAGATTGATTTCGAACCGGACTTGCTCGACCGCCCCGCGCCCGCCCGGCTGACCGCGACCGGGAACGTGGAAGCGATGAGTGAAGAGGGTGTGATGTGGACGCCGAAGCTTACCGTCAGATTCACCGACCCGGCCTCGCCCGACCGTTTGGCCCGGTCGGATTCGAGCAACGAGAACCGCTTTGGCGCAGCTGAGGTTCACACCATGACCGGCGAAGAGGAGGTGCAGATCCGCCTTGCCGAAGGTGAACGCATCTATGCCGATCGCGTCTTGGCCGACGCAGCCGAGGAACGGATTGAGCTTGCAGGCGAGAACGTGAAGATGTACATCGACAACGCATGGGTCGACCAGGGGCGCGTGGTGATATACGACGAGCAGGACGGCATTGCACGATTCGAGGGCCCTGGCCGCCTGCGGATGATGGAAGGATCCGTGCAGCCGCTTGAAACCGGCCCGGTCCCGCCTCCGGAGATCGAGGAAGAGCCGGAACTCACCGCCCGGTGGTACGAGTCCATGTACTTCGACGAGCGAGCCAATGATGGCGGCGGTTTTCTGAGACTCGTCGGTGACGTGATCATCACCGCGGACATTAATGATGATGCCCTCCACCGGTATGAGCAACGGCGCGTGACAGGCCATACCCTTGAACTTAATTTTGATCGCATTGACGAATCCGGGTCAGTGCTCGGCAGGGTGCGCGAACACGGCGATTCCGGAGCCATGGCCGGACGGCGCGAGGTGCGGCATTTCATGGCGGCAGGGATCGACGGGACACACGCACGAATTGATGCACTCGCCTGGCCGGATGCCGCCCGCGAGGAAGATCCGCAGATCATGAGTGTGCGGGGCGAGCGGATCGAACACGAAACCGCGACGCAGGCGTCTGACATCGATGGTGCCGGAACACTCATCGTTCACGATCTTCGGGACGATGACCAAAATGATCGGGATGATCGCTTTGGCGGCCGCGGAACGACTCGATTCCAGTGGAGTGACTCTCTCGCGATGACTCGCGAAATGGATGACCTTTACCGCGTCGTGCTGATTGGCGATGTTCAGGTCGAGCACCGGTCACTCGACCAGGAGATCACTACACTGACCAGTCGCCGCCTTCGCGCTTCGATCCTTCAAGATGCGCCAGCAGCCGATACCGGGACGAACGACCTGATCCAGGTCAGCGGCTCCGCCGAACTTCGCCGCGTCATCGCGAGCGATGATGTGTTTATTCGCACGCCGGAGTATGACGTGGACTGCGACGAGTTCGACTACGATGTCTCAACCGCCCTGGCGACATTGTCGAGTGAAACGTCGCGAGGCGTGGCCATTCACCGTCGCCAGACCGGCCAAACCTTCACGCACCACCGCGCGAAATGGTTCATGGATGAAACGAATCGCATCATTATCGACCGGGGCGGTGGCGGAGTCGGCAACTGAACCGCCTTATGCACGCTGAACACGGCTTATGAAACGCACCCTGCCGCAATTCCTCGAAATCGCCAAATCACTGAGCGACGCCAATCGGGCGCGCATCCTGATGTCGCTTCGCCATGGTGAGCAGTGCGTCTGCCAGATCATCGAATTGCTGGAGCTCGCTCCATCCACGGTGTCCAAGCACCTGTCGATTCTTCGCCACGCCCGCCTTGTCGACGCCCGCAAGGACGGTCGATGGATGTATTACCGGCTCGCCGACGACTCAAGCGAGCCGGCCGTTCGTCAGGCGCTGCAATGGCTTGACGAAACTCTTCGCGATGACGACCAAGTGATCGAGGATTCAGCCCGCATCGAAGCCATACTGCGGATTGATCCGGAAGAACTCTGCAGTCGCCAGGCATCGATTTCCTGACCGACCATTCGGTGCGATTCAGCCAGCCGGCTGGCTCAAAGCGTCCGGATTCAATGCCACCAAATCATCAACAATGAACAGGCCATCACGGCGGATCACCTCGCCATCAAAGGCGATCGTCCCCCCGCCGTATTCCGGTCGCTGTATGAGCACCATGTCCCAGTGGATCTCTGACCGGTTGCCGTTGTCAGCATCCTCATACGCACGGCCGGGCGTGAAGTGCAGCGAGCCAGCGATCTTCTCATCGAAGAGCGTGTCCTTCATCGGCTCGAGGATATACGGGTTGAATCCGATCGCAAATTCACCGACATGCCTGGCCCCCTCATCAGTGTCGAGGATCTCATTGAGTTTCCGCTCGTTCAGGGAAGCCCGGGCATTGACGACCTTGCCGTCCCGGAATTCGAGCCGGATGTTCTCGAAACTCACGCCATTGTTGATCGCCGGGGTGTTGAATTCGATCACTCCGTTGACGGAGTCCCGCACGGGGGCGGTAAACACCTCACCATCGGGAATGTTGTGCGAACCGGTGCACGCCACGACGGGGATGTCCTTGATGGAGAAGGTCAGATCCGTATCACCCGGCCCGTACAGGTGGACCATGTCAGCCCGTTCCATCCGCTCCTTGAGCCGGGCCGCCGCCCCCTCCATCCGCGCGTAATCGAGAGTGCACACATCGAAATAGAAATCCTCGAACGCTTCGGTCGACTGCTGGGCGAGTTGGGCCATGCTTGGCGTCGGCCAGCGCAACACGCACCATTTCGTGTTCTTGACACGCTGTTCGGCATGAACCGGCGTGGAGTAGAGCCGGGCAACCCGCTGCATCTGCTCCGTGTCCGTATCGGCCATCTCGCTGACGTTCAGACTGCCGCGCAGCCCGATGTACGCATCCATCTTCTCCATCCGGAAGCGGTCGTACTCCGCCCAGACGGTCAGATTCTCTTCGGCTGCATCCCGGTTCAAAGCCCGCATGACCTGGGTGTTCCGCAGGGTGACATGCGGATGCCCGCCGGCGCGGCGTGCCGCCCGAGCCAGAGCGATCACCGGCTCCTGCGGCGTGTCAAACGCCTCGATCAACAGGTGCTCGCCGGGCTGAAGTTTCGTGGAATGTCCGATGAGCAGATCGGCCAGCCGTTCAATTCGTGGATCAATCATGAACGCATCATACGGATGCCGCCCAATTGATGCACACGGCAAGCGCGATCGGGGGACCGGCACCGCATCGGGTAACCGAATGAGTTGTTCATGGTCCCCTGAAACTCCCCGTCCGCCGAAACTACGACGCCCGCCGCATCACATCGCCGCTTGGCCCCTCCGCTTCGCCAGCGTCATCTTTCTCTTCACCCGACGCCGTCAGATCGAACAGGTCGATGTCAAGGTCGAAGGCATAGCGGATCAGATCCCGCCACGTGACAATGCCACGAAGTCGATATTCGTCTTCGATCACCGGCAGGCAACCGATGCGGTGCTTAAGCATCGTCAGGGCCGCCTCGGTCACCTCTGTTCCGGGCGACGCCGTGATGACGCGCCGGGTCATGGTCTGGTGCGCCCGGCGACTGAGTGTATTGAGATCCTGCCCCCGCTCGTTGTACTCATTGCCAAGGAACGGGCTGAGGTGGCGAAGCAGATCACGATCCGAAAGTATCCCCATCAGCCGCCCCCGCTCGACCACGAGCACATGATGAATGTGGTGCGCTTCGAGCAGCGTCCGGACATGTTCGAGCGTGGCGTCCATGGGAACGCTTACGACCGGCCGGCTCATGATCTCCCGCAGTGTAGTCAACGCACTCATCTCCGAAACAGCATGCAGAATGCGGCGATCCGGCTCACTTGTATCGGCTATCGGGCTGCCGGTCTGAAATGTACCCCGCACCTCGTTCGACAATATTCAGGATGTGTCGCGTCCGAATAACCGCCGCAGGGTGTCAGCCATGCCTTCGTCAAGTTCCGAATCCGACCGCAGCCACAGATGGCAGTCCGGCCGGCTGACGTTCGGCCCGATACAGAACCACCCACCGACATTGGAATCCGCGTACTGGCCGTGCGACCAGAATCCGTCATCATCGCGGCCGTGGGCGATCCGCTCGCCCCTGGCGGGCATCGCGTCCCATCGCTCGACATGCGAACCGAGCAACGCCGTTTCAAAGTCGACCACATCATCGGCATGATGCGTGGCGATAAGAATCACATTGACCTCGCCGGCCATGAACTGTCGGTACGCCTTGCGCAACTGCCGCTGCATCCGCGGCACTTCATTGATGAATCCTTCGGGCAAACCGATCGTGAGGCTGACGTGGTCCGTCGCGGCCGGAGCGGCGATGAGGCAGCCACCAATCTCCCGTCCGGAGTCGTCTCGAACGACAAGTTCGTCGCCCAGCCGGGCCTGCTGGATAAACGATGCTGCCTCAACCACGAGTCGCTGCATACGATCGTCGCTTATCGGGTCATGCCACCGAACATGAACGATGTATGGCCGGGCGATCCGCTCCAGATATCGAAGCCGCGAGGAGACGGTCAGGTGGCGATCGGTCGGTCGATCGGTGTTGATGTGCTTGACATGCAGATAGAAGCGCTGATCGCCTGAGGAAATCTCGAAATCGCACGATCGACCGCCGGGCGTCGGCACTTCCACTCGAACATCGCAACCCTGCTGGACAAGATGCCTCGCGATCAGTGCTTCCGCGTAAATCGAGAAGAATCGCTGCCGCTGACGGACGGACTCCAGGCCGATCAGAAGCTTGGCCAGTTCCTGATCGTCGCGCCATTGCTGCATGTCGGCCACGACGCCAGCATTGAGTTCGCGCTGATACCTGGACAGCGCGCTACCGGTCCGCATCCGCCCTCGTTTCCGATGATGAGTCACGCTGATCGGCCGAAACATTCCACCGCTGCCGATCCGCCACCGACTGCCAGGCCGATGTTTTCTTGTCAGAATCAGCCAATTCGGCCTGATGGCGAAGGTGCGGCGGATCGCCGCGGCCAGGCCCGCCATCTCCGGGATCATCACGCCAGATCGCGCGAATGGCCTCCACCTCGGTGCAGCCGTTAACCTCCAGCCCTGCACCGTGGGCGAGCAACTGGTCGACCTGCCGGGCGCCGATTCTCACGGTCATCCGCACACTGCCGTTCAGATACGCCCGGCCAAGCACTTCAGCTCTCTTCTCAAGGTAATCAATTACTCTCGCGTCACGCAGCGGCGCGGTGACTGTAACTTCCTTCACTGGCCCGAGAAACGCCTCGAGCGCCCGGCCTGCCAAGTCATCCAGACCCTCGCCTGTCGCAGCGCTGATCGGTATGGCATCCGGAAACTCGTTCAGCCAGACGAACTGTTCGCGCCGATCTTCAAGCCGATCCATCTTGTTCAGTGCGAGCAGCCGCGGCTGCTGATCCGCACCGATATCATCCAGCGCTTGTTCCACAACGCGCAAGCGAGACCGCGCTTCGGGATCAGAAGCGTCGAGTACGAGAATCACCAGATCCGCATGAACCGTCTCTTCAAGCGTCGAGCGGAAGGACGCAACAAGGTGGTGCGGCAGGTTACGGATGAATCCGACTGTGTCAGACAAAAGCACGTTATTGCCGCCGCCAAGGTTCCATTGCTCAATTCGAGTCGACAGCGTCGCGAAGAGTTTGTCGTGCGCGAAAGCCCCCCCACCGCCGCCTGGTTCAGTCAGCCGGTTAAACAGCGTCGACTTGCCGGCGTTGGTGTAGCCGACCAGCCCTACGGTGTAATGGTCATCCTTTCGCCTGGCAACCTCGCGGGTCTTCCGCTGCTGAACGGACTCGAGTTCCCGGCGAAGTTGGCGCAGTCGCCGCTGAACAATGCGGCGGTCGATTTCCAGCTGCTTCTCCCCCGGCCCGCGTGTGCCGATGCCGACCGGCGCCCCGCCGACAATCTGCCCGAGATGGTTCCACATCGCCCGCAAGCGCGGATAGGTGTATTCGAGTTGGGCGATCTCAACCTGAAGCTTGGCGGCGTGCGTTGCCGCCCGGTTTGCGAAAATGTCAAGGATCAATTCGCTGCGATCGATGATCTTGCAGCAGCACGTCTGCTCAAGCACCCGAATCTGGGCAGGCGTCAGGTCGTTGTCGAAGATGACGAGTGTCGCCCGCGTCATCTCAACAAGATTCTTGAGTTCTTCAACTTTCCCCGCCCCGAGATAGGTCCGTCCAACCGGCTTGCCACGGCGCTGCACCAGTTCACCAACAACCGACGCCCCGGCGGTCTGGGCCAATGCCCGCAACTCGCCGAGCGATTCCTCTGCGGCAACCTCATCCTCGGGCAACTGGACAGCCACGAGGATGGCCTGCTCAGCTGCGACTTTCAGTTGTTCTCGCGTCACTTGAGTCATGTAGCGGAATGGGTGCTCCGTTCCCGAAAATACAATCATCAGCAGCCATCTGCATCCGCCGAATCCGTTGGCTTGGGCCGGTCGGCTGCGGAGGTAACGGACCTGATCCTTACCACAGCAAACAACTACCTTTCATTGTACGCCTCTGGAACACGGATGTTCTGCTTTTCCGGCCGGTTG
>SLJD01000176.1 GCA_007135295.1 Phycisphaerales bacterium | reverse complement strand
CCGTGCGATCGTTGAGGGGCAACTCCACCTCGAACACGCGTTCATGCTTGTCCCGGATGATGGCGCGCATCTCGGCGGCAATCTGGTCGACTGTTTCTGCCGGCAGGTCAAGCGCCTCCAGGCCCGCGTCACGCAGTTGCTCCATCGAGATCCCCAGCACACGTCGCACCGCCGGGTTGACATAGAGGTTCTGAAGCTGCGGATCAAAGCGGGCGATGATGTCGGGCGTGTTCTCGACGAGGGCCTTGAATTCCCGCTCCCGGCGGGCGAGTTCGGCCTCGGCTTTTTTCTGATCGGTGACATCGAGCCCCAGCCCACCGACATATCGTGAACCGGGCTGTGTGCCGATCAGAAACTTCATCACGAGCCAGATTCGTTCCTCACCATTCGGGGCGGGGATGGTTTCATATTCCTCAACCGCATTGCCGGTGCTGAGGACGCGCTGGTCGTTCGCCGTCAATTGTCGAGCCACGTCGTCCGGAAGCAATTCAGCATCGGTCTTGCCGATCACGTCAAGCCCCCGAACCTTGTAGGCCTCCTCCAGAACCCTGTTGACGTAGAGGTACCGGCCGAATTCATCTTTGATCCACGCTGCGGCCGGGTTGTTGTCCATGAAGCGATGAAACCGCTCCTCACTTTCGCTGAGGGCAGTCTCCGCATTTTTGCGGTCCGTGATGTCAATGATCATCGTCAGGACGCATTCCTGATCGCCGATCGTGATCAATTCGACTGATGCCAGCGCATGGCCTTCCTGACCGTCGGCTCGACGGAATTGCGTCTCGTAGTTCCGTAGCTGACCCTCCTGACAGAGCACCTCCTGGATGCGTTCCCGCTGGTTCGGTTCATTCCATGCACCGATCTCCTCAGCGGTTCGCCCAAGGATCTCATGCCGCTCCAGGCCGAGCAGTTCCTCGAAACTCGGGTTGACGTCGACGAACCGGCCGCTGTCCGCCGTCGAGACTGAGATTGCGATCGGGCTGGCCTGAAAGACGCGGGAAAAACGCTCCTCCGACGCCCGAAGGGCTTCTTCAGCCAAACGGCGGTCGGTGATATCGCGGGTCGAGCAGAGGATGCGGCTCGGCCGGCCGTCCTCATCGCGGATCAGACTCGATGACGTCTCCACCCAGATGTACGTGCCGTCCCGCCGTTTCAATCGCCATGCGGCCGACAGCGTTTCGCCGGCAATCGTCCGGGCGTGGATTTCGTCGCGGATGCGCTCGACATCGTCCGGATGCATGAATCGGTACAGTTCTCGCCCGACGATCGCGGCGGTGGGATGGCCGGTGACCGACTTCCACGAAGGGCTGACGTAGATGGACCGGCCGCTGAGGTCATGCAGACTGACCAGGTCCGAGGAGTTGTCCGCCAGCAGGCGATACCTTGACTCGCGGTCGCGCAGTGCCGACTCCGCCCGGGCCCGCTCCATGGCGTTGACGATGATCTGCCCCATCGTGGCCAGCAGCGAGGTGTCTTCGGCGCTCCAGGTCGATTCGCGATGCACGAGGTCAAGGCCGAGAAAACCGAACAGCCGCCCTCCCACGCCGAGCGGAACGGCCACCACCGATCGGACGGACTGTTCTTCGAGCAGTTCCCGCTCGACGCGCGCTTCATCGGGAAGGTCGCTGACGCGCGGCACGTAGATCGTCTCGAAACGCTTCAATTGGTCAAACCACCACGGGACATCGTGAACCGGCAGATGCTGCAGGCGGTCAATCTCCGAGGTGACGCCTTCGGCGCACCATTCATGCGTGTTGCGCAGAATGCCTCCGTCCTCGACAAGCATGAACAGGTAACAGCGGTCCGCATCGCAAAACTCGCCGATCTGCGCCAGCGCATCATCGACGACCGCGTTGATGCGATCGGCCTCGCAGTTCACAAAGGCGTGTGACACACGGGCCACCAGCGACTCGATCCCGAGCCGCTGCTCGAGCGCCTGGACGGCCTGCATCCGGTCGGTGATGTCCGTGACGAACCCTTCGAGCGCGAGCATTTCGCCTTGATCGTCGTACACGCCGCGCCCCTGCTCCCAGACCCACCGCGTCTCGCCCCGCGCGGTGTGGATGCGGTAGCTCAACTGGAACGGCTGGCCGCGACTGAGCATCTCCTGCACGTGGTCCCAGACCCGGTCTGCGTCCTCCTCCGCCATGAGGTCTTCATAGACAACCCGATCGACGCCGGTGAACTCCTCGGCGCTGTAGCCCGTGACTTCCTCGACGCCTTCGCTGACATACTCGAACGGCCAGCCACGGTGATTGAGGCAGCGATAGGCGAACCCTGGCAGGTTGCTCACGAGCGTACCGAACGCCCGCTCTTTTTCCTCCAGCGCCAGCTCCGCATAGCGCCGGTCGGAGACATTGACGTGGGCAATGACCGCTCCGCGCACTCGCTCGCGTTCAAGCGGCGTCACCATCATCCGGAACCACCGGCGAACACCGTCGACGTCGCACGCATATTCAATGTCGAATGACTGGGAGCGGCCTTCGAGAACGCGACGAACGCCGGCCTTGATATCGTCCGATTTTTCCGCGCTGTCGCCCATCGCCTCGCGACAGACGTCGAGATAATCCGCCCCTTCGCTGCAGGCGCGTTCGTCAAGCCCCAATTCTCGCACGAACTGGCGCCACGCGTCGTTCACCGACACGATCATGCCGGTGTGGTCGAGCACCGCGATATGCGCCGGCAGGGCGTTAAGCACCGCGCTGCGGTATGCCGCGTTCTGCCGCTCAATCGACTCGCTGCGGCGGAGCATCTCCTCATGACGACGTGAGAGCGTCACATCGGCGCCGATGCTGCTGACGCCGTTGATGTTCCCCTCGGCATCGCGGAGGACGGTGTTGTTCCAGGAGATGACGCGCACCTCGCCGCCGCGCGTCACAATGTCCGATTCGATCTCGACCGGACTCTGCCTGCCGCTGACCAACCGCTCAAACCGTTTGTGATTGCTGGGACGGCTGGCATCGCCGACGAACAGTTCGAACCAGTCCGCGCCGATCACCTGCTCGCGAGACCAACCGGTCATGTGCAGCAGCGCATCGTTGCAATAGGAGATGCAGCCGTCGACGTCGAGTATGACCGAGATCAGGTTCGTGTGCTCGAGGGTGCTGCGGAACCGGCGCTCAGCTTCGAGCTGAGCGTGCTCTGCCGCCTTCCGCCGGGTGATATCGACCATCAAACCCCGGAGCAACGTCGGTCGGCCGGCCTCATCCGTCTTGACAGTGACAGCATCATGGAGCCAGACCACCCGGCCGTCCGCCGCGACCATCCGGTATTCGAAGTCATGGTCCTCGCCCCGGGCGGTCATGGATCGGCACAGGTTGACGACCCACCCGCGATCTTCCGGGTGGATGTGGTCCAGCCAGAAAGTCGGGGTGTTGAGCCAGTCCTCGACTGAATAGCCGAGGATGGCCTCCGCCGGGCGACTGATGAAGCGGAACTCGAACGTTTCAGGATCGGCTTCCCAGATGATGCCGCCGATCGCATCGACGAGGGGTGCATGGTCGGGGCCGGCGTAATCGGCGTCGCTCGTCGGCGCCGATCGATTCCGCGGCGGGCCTGCCCTGCTCATGATTCTGCTCCCACACGAACTCCCGCGATCTTTCCACGACGCCGTGATCCGCCTTGCTGAATTCCGGACCTGTATTCCGTCGACCGCCCACGCCGCCATCATCGGCTCCGGGCGCTCGTCAAGTGTAGCATCGCCGAAGATGACGTTGCGGATTTCCCCGCCGGCCCGTGCCCCCTTCTGATCCCCTCAGACGTGACGCCATCACGCCCGGTCCGGAAGGTATAGTGGCGCGTTCGTTACTAACCTCGTATCCCGACCGGAGTTCGCCACATGCCGGAGCCAATCCCACCCGCCATCTTCGCCGTCGGACGCAACTACGGTGACCACGCCGCCGAGATGGGCAACACCCCTGTCGAGCGTCCGATCGTGTTCATGAAAAACCCCGCGTCGGTCATCAGCAGTGGCGAGCCGATTGTCATCCCTCCCGTCTGCCGCGAGCCGCAGGAACAGGTCGATTACGAAGGCGAACT
>SLJD01000439.1 GCA_007135295.1 Phycisphaerales bacterium | reverse complement strand
GATGATCGCGCCGATGATCGCGGTGATCGTGATCTGGAAAATGAAGATGCCGGTCTTCTCCATCGTGAAGCCGAACATCTCACGCGTCAGCACGCCGCCGAACCAGAAGACGACCTGCATCCCCGCGAAGTAGACGGTCATGATGACGAGAAACTGGAACAGCCAGCGGTACTGCTTGAGGTCGTGAAACGTCTCATGCAGCCGCCGGAAGCCGATGGTGACGACGTTGTCGCCCTCGGGCATCGGCTCGGGCTTCTTCCGTTCGCGCAGGAGTATGAACGTCGGCAGGGCTCCGACGAAGAAGAACCCGGCTGCCCAGAGGCAGATCCAACGGAATGACGCCGGCTCGTCGATCATAAACAGCAGCACCACCGCCCCCCCGAGGCACAGCAGCCCGCCGGTGTAGCCGAGCGTCCAGGCGAACGCGCTGACGCGCCCCATCGTGCGATGCGTGGACAGCTCCGGCAGAAACGAGGCCATGAAGTTCTCGCCCGCGCCGTAAAACAGATACGCGATGATGAAGCCGATCATGCCGACCGCCACCGCGCCGGGCGGGACGAGGCCCAGTGCGGCGGTGAAGATCACGCAGCCGAGCCACGTGACCATGAGCAGTTTCTTCTTGGAGCCGGTGAAGTCCGCAATGGCGCCGAGGATCGGGCCGAGCAGGATGATGAGAATCTGCGTGATGATCCCGCTGACCGCCCAGAGCGTGCGACCGCGGGAATAGTCGGCCTCGACCGTACCGTCATCCGCGACGACCGTCTCGGGCGGCACGATGTACTCGGTGAAGTAGACGTTGAAGATGGCGGTGAGGATGACGAGCGTGAACGCCTGGTTGGCGAAGTCAAACATGCCCCAGCCGAACACCTGTTTGTTGAGCCAGGACGGTTTTTGCATGGGACCAACGCTCCGCTCCGCGGTGCTGCGCCGATCACGACGCCCCGACCACCCGAGCGGCCGGCGGGTCGCGCAGCGATGGGAGGATAGTCAATCGGCCGCGATGCGCCGAGAAAGTGGTCGGTTCGTGGGGCAGTGTTGAGGTGGCGCGGGGCGTGCCCCATCGCCGCGCAGTGAGCCAGACGCGGTGCTCCGTATCCGGCTCCGAGGCGGCCGAGGGCGGGGACGCCCCACCGGCTCACAAGGGACTCGCGCAACGAAAACACCCGGAGAACTGAATCTCCGGGTGCTGCTCGTGCAAGTGCGGCTGAGAGGAGTCGAACCTCCACGCCCTAAACGGGCACATGGACCTGAACCATGCGCGTCTGCCAATTCCGCCACAGCCGCAACGTCTGTGTCCGTACGCATCATATCCGCTGTGCGTTCGCCATCAAGTCCCATCCCGGGGGATCAGGATTTCGACAACGAGCAGTCGGTGGCGGAAGTCGGCGCCGGGGTCAGTCCTCGTCGGCCTCGGCTTCGTCCTCGGGCGCAGCGGCCTGGGCGAGGCCCCGCTTTTCCAGCACCTTGACCCGGATCTCATCGAAGAGGTCCTGGTTCTCTTTGAGGAAGTTCTTGGCGTTCTCCCGGCCCTGGCCGAGTCGGGTGTCGCCGTAACTGAACCACGCACCGGACTTCTGGACGACTTCGTCGGCGACGGCAAGGTCGACCAGGTCGCCGGTGGCGCTGACGCCCTCGTTGAACATGATGTCGAACTCGGCTTCGCGGAACGGCGGGGCGGTCTTGTTCTTGACGATGCGGGCCCGCACGCGGTTGCCGATGTTCTGATCGCCGTCCTTGATCGCCCCGGTGCGGCGGATGTCGACGCGAACCGATGAGTAGAACTTCAGCGCCCGGCCGCCGGGCGTCGTTTCGGGCGAGCCGAACATCACGCCGATCTTCTCGCGAAGCTGGTTGATGAAGATGACGATGGTCTTGCTCTTGGAAATCGAGCCGGTGAGTTTGCGCAGGGCCTGGCTCATGAGCCGGGCCTGCAGGCCGACGTGGCTGTCGCCCATCTCGCCTTCAATTTCCGCCCGGGGGATGAGCGCGGCGACGGAGTCCACGACGACGATGTCGACCGCGTTGGAGCGGACGAGCATCTCGCAGATTTCGAGGGCCTGCTCGCCGGTGTCCGGCTGGGAGACAAGCATCGAGTCGAGGTTCACCCCGAGCCGCTTGGCCCACGAGGGGTCGAGGGCGTGCTCCGCGTCAATGAACGCCGCGACGCCGCCCAGCTTCTGAGCGTTCGCAGCGACGGTGAGGGCGAGCGTCGTCTTGCCGGACGACTCCGGGCCGTAAACTTCCACGACACGACCGCGCGGCAGGCCGCGACCGCCGAGGGCGATGTCGAGACTGAGGGCGCCGGTGGGGATTCCGGGCACGGCGACGGGGTCGCCGTCAAGCCGCATGATCGATCCCTTGCCGTACGTCTTTTCAATCTGCGACAGGGCGCGATCGAGCGCCTGCTGGCGGCCTTTATCCTCTGCGGTTGCCTGTGCCATGCTGGAATCCTTGGTCTGAGCGCGGCTTGTGTTCTGCGTGTTCCGGGCGGCTGCCCCGTTGGTGGACACCATATCGCGACCCCCTTTCACGGTCAATGTTCGGTATTCGACAGGATGCCACACTGTTTGGGTTGTGTCAAGTGGTGTTTGGAAGAAAACCGGGATTTTTCGAAGGATTTTGTTCGGGCGTTCCGGTCACCATGCCGTGTGGCACGACCGGAGGATTGGACGCGCGCACAAAAAAACCGCCGGGATCCGGCGGTTGAGTGTCATTGCCGGGGATGATTGCTGGCGATGAAAGCCGCGTGGCCGCTCAGGACTTGATATCGCTGATGCGGACCTGGAGGTACTGCTGGCGGTGGCCGACCTTGCGGCGGGAGCCCTTGCGGCGCTTGAACTTGAAGACGTCGATCTTCTCGCCCTTCTTCTCGCCAAGGACTTCTGCCGTGACGGCGGCCCCGTCGAGATACGGCGTGCCGATCTTCGCGGGTTCGCCCTTGTCGGGATCGCCGACGGCGAGAACGCGGTCGAAGGTCAGGGACTGGCCCTCGTCGGCGTCGCGGCGGTCGATCTCGAGCACATCGCCGGGCTGAACTTTGATCTGCGTGCCACTGTCTTCGATGATCGCGTACACGTCTGGTCTCCCTCAGGCAGATCCTGGTGCGGTGAATCGGTCAATATAGCACGCCGGCGACGCCATGCCAAGAGCCGGGCGGCGGCGATTGTGCCGTGCGAGCCACCAGCCGTCAGAACCAGTCCCAAGACTCAGACCGCGACGGACGCCCACGGCCAGGGGACTGCGGCCCGCTCGAATGCGGCATGCCATCGCTGGCACGAAGCGCACGCGTCGCACGGCCCCGGCCGACTGTGTTCACATGGCCACCACGCCCGCATCGGCAGGGCCTGATCCTCGGCAAGGTCCACGAGCTGCTCATCAGTCAGATCCACGATCGGCAGGTCGATGGCAAGTTCCTCGCCGGTCTCATCTTCGACGTCGGTGAGGCCGGAGACGAGGTCCGCCCGCTCCATGGCGGCGGCGACGGCGTCGCTGTCCGGGCCGACGTGATGGGGCCAGACAATCCGCCGACAGTTGAACTGCCGCGCGATGATCGCAGCGCCCATGAGCATCTGCGCCTGATACATGCCGGTCGGCGGCGGGATATCCGCCAGGCCGAGGTCCCGGACGCCGCTGACCACCACCTGCCGGGCGTTGAACAGCCGGCCGTGCTCCTCGATCAACTCGCGTCGACGGTCGGCAGCGGCATCGGGCTCAAGCGGATGCCAGATTAACAGGCCCGACGGGTCGTTCTCCAGCCCCGCCGCCACAAGGCCGGGCAGATCGCCGCGATCAATCAGTATGCATTCAAGACCTGACATCACCCCTTTTATCGGCACACATTGGCGGTCGACAACAAACTTCACGCCTGTCAGACACCGCTGACGCACCGGAAATTCACCCCGAAACCATCCGAGCCCTCCTCGGCTCAACAGTCCAATTCGAAAGTCAAGATCTTTTTTTATCACGATGGGAGCAGCAGGGCGGAACGCGCGAGGCGAACCTGCGTACGTCGAAACTGCGCACGCCGGCGGCTGAGAACCGATGATGCG
>SLJD01000118.1 GCA_007135295.1 Phycisphaerales bacterium | reverse complement strand
TCATGATTCCGGCGTTCAAACACTTCCCCCACCGCCGGAGGCATCGCATTGTGAGCGAACGGTCCCCCCAGAAGAACCAGGCATCCGACCGTGTTTCGGAGAGCGCGTCCGGCGGCGTCGCCGCCGGGGGCGCCCGGCCGTCGCGCAGGCGGCGGTGGCGCGGCGTCAAGGACGGGGCGTCGAAGGCGATCGTCTCCGCCGGCGGGATCAGCGTGATCGTCGCGCTCGGGCTGATCTTCGTCTACCTGCTGATCGAGGTCGTCCCGCTGTTCGCCCCCGCGTCGGCCTCCGAGGCGGCGTCGTACCCGGCGCCGGGGCCGGGCGAGGCGAAGACGCTGCACATCGCCACCGAGCGGCACCTCGAATACGGCGTGCGCTTCACCGACGACGGCGCGGTGACGTTCTTCGAGACCACGACCGAAACCACGACCGGCGCGGTCAAACGGCGGATCGACCTGCCGATCCCCGAGGGCGTGACGATCACCAGCTTCGCCGCCGGCGAGCCGCGGTCGCGACTGGTCGGCCTCGGGCTGTCGGACGGGACGATTCTGCTCGTCCGCCACACGTATGAAGAGGTCCACGACCCCGAGGTCGGGCGGATCATCCACCCGGACATCGAAGTGCTCTTCGGCGACGGGCCGGTCGAAGGCGACGGCGAGGGCCGGGCGATCGTCACGCTCGGCGTGCAGGAGATCCGCGCGGGGCGATTTTCCGGCAGCATCTGCGCGGCCATCGCCACCGACGACGGCCGGCTGCGCCTGATCACCTACCAGGTGCGGCAGACGCTCTTCGGCGACCGCACCGTCGAGCGCGACGCCCACGATCTCGACCCGCCCGAAGCGGCGATCACCCGCATCATGGTCAGCATGACGATGCGCGACCTCGTCGTCGGCGACGACACCGGACGCCTGCACGCCTACGACATCAGCACCCGGTCCGAGGCGCATCGAACCGATACCCGCCGCGTCGTCTCCCGCCGGACGGCCGAGGCGTTCGAGCACGACACGGATGAAGACGCCACCGTCACCGCACTGGCGTACCTGCTCGGCACGGAGTCGATCATCGTCGGCGGCTCGGACGGGACGGTCCACCAGTTCTTTCTCGTCCGCGACGATGACAACGTGCGGCGAATCCGCCACGTCCGCTCGTTCCCCCGGCACGCCGCGCCGGTGACGACGATCGTCCCGGAGTATTACCGCAAGGGGTTTCTCACCGCGGATGAAAGCGGCGTCGTGAATCTGCACTACGCGACGTCGCACCGGACGCTGCTGACACGGCAGCTCGCCGACGGCGCGGTCCGCCACGCGGCGATCGCCCCGCGCAACAACGCGCTGCTTCTCGTCGATGAGCACGAGCAGTGTTCCTTCCACGGCCTGCGCAACCCGCATCCACAGACGTCGCTGCACGCCCTCTGGCAGCCCGTCTGGTACGAGGGGTACGGCGAGCCGGAGTATCGATGGGAGTCGTCGTCGGCGACCGATGAGTTCGAGCCCAAGTTCTCGCTCGTGCCGCTGACGCTCGGCACGCTCAAGGCGGCGTTCTACGCGATGCTCTTCGCCACGCCGCTGGCGATCATGGGCGCGGTGTACTCGGCGTACTTCATGTCGCCGAAGATGCGCGGCCTCGTCAAGCCGTCGATCGAGATCATGGAAGCGCTGCCGACGGTGATCCTGGGGTTTCTCGCCGGGCTGTGGTTCGCCCCGTTCGTCGAGAACCACCTGCCGGCCGTCTTCAGCGTGCTGCTCGTCATGCCCGCGGGCATGCTCGCGTTCGGCCTGCTGTGGACGAAGATGCCCCCGCGCATCGGCAACATGGTCACCGGCGGCTGGGAAGCAGCGGCGCTGATCCCCGTGGTTCTCCTGCTCGGCGGGCTGTGCGTGTGGCTCAGCCCGATGCTCGAAGTGCTCTTCTTCGACGGCGACATGCGGCAGTGGTTCACCGATCGCGGCATCACGTACGACCAGCGCAACGCGCTCGTCGTCGGCGTGGCGATGGGCTTCGCCGTGATCCCCACCATCTTCTCCATGACCGAAGATGCGATCTTCAACGTGCCCAGGCACCTGACGCAGGGCTCGCTCGCCCTCGGCGCGACGCCGTGGCAGACGATGTGCCGCATCGTGATCCTCACCGCCAGCCCGGGGGTCTTCTCCGCGGTGATGATCGGCCTCGGGCGGGCGGTCGGCGAGACGATGATCGTCCTCATGGCGACCGGCAACAGCCCGGTGACGAACTTCAACATGTTCGAGGGCATGCGGACGCTCTCGGCGAACATCGCCGTGGAGATGCCGGAGACGGAAGTCGGCGGCACGCACTACCGCATCCTGTTCCTCTCGGCGCTCGTGCTCTTCGCGATGACGTTCATCGTCAACACGGTCGCCGAGGTCGTCCGCCAGCGCCTTCGCCGAACGTACGCTTCGCTCTGATTCAGTGAGATCCGATCGCGCATGATCACCCAATGGTTCAAATCAGGGACGCCGTGGATCTGGCTCAACGCCGGAGCGGCGTCGATCTGCCTCGTCATGGTCCTCGGCCTGATCGGCCTCATCACCGTCCGCGGCCTGAGCCACTTCTGGCCGGAGGCGATCATCGAAACGACGTACACCGACCCCGCCGATCCCGACGGCGAGCCGGTCCGGCTGCTCGGGTCCATCCATCGCTCGGAGACCGTCACCCGGGCCGTCCTCGAAGACGCCGGGATGGACGTGCCCGATGGGGTCGAGATCGTCACCCGCCACATGCTCAAGCTCGGCAACCGCGACTTCACCACTCGCGACTTCGCCTGGTTCATCGAGGATTTCATGAGTGAGCGGCGGCACCCGGACGACGCCATCGTCCTGGAACGCACGGAGTGGGGCGACTTCATCGGCTACTTCCGCAGCGTGCAGCAGGACGGCGAGACCGTTGCCGAGGTGCGCCGCGATGCTGAAGGGGATGCTGGAGGGGGCCGCGATGCTGGAGAGGACCGGGATGCTGGAGAGGAAAGAGGTGCTGAGAGCGGTCACGCGTGGGACGAATTGTTCGACCGCGTCGACCGGGCGACTCAGCTCCGCCGCGACGTCAGCCGGATCGAACGACACGAGATCGGCGCCAACAGCTATCAGCAGGAGCAACTGCGACTTCAACGCCGGGCGCTGGAGCTGCGCGGCGTCGAGGATCCCGCCGAGTACGAAGCAATCGATGCGCGGCTGGCGGAACTTCAAGACGAGTACGAATCGCTCGACGCCCGGCGCAACGATCTGCGCGAGCGCATGGGCCGCGACAGCATGACCGCCGAACTCATGGACGGCCGCCTTGTAACGATCCCGCTGGAGACCGTCGTCCGCGCCACCCGGCCCAACGCGATGTCGACCGGCGACAAACTCGCCGAGTACGGCTCGCGCTTCCGGGCGTTCGTCAGCGGCTACCCGCGCGAAGCGAACACCGAGGGCGGCATTTTCCCCGCGATCTTCGGCACGGTCGCGATGGTGCTGGTCATGTCGGTAATCGTCACGCCCATCGGCGTGCTCGCCGCAATCTACCTGCGCGAATACGCGAAACAGGGACCGTTTACGCGTCTGATCCGGATCTGCGTCAACAACCTCGCCGGCGTGCCGTCGATCGTCTTCGGCGTCTTCGGCCTCGGGTTCTTCATCTACTTCCTCGGCGGGTCGATCGATCAGCTCTTCTACCGCGAAGCGCTGCCGGCCCCGACGTTCGGCCGCGGCGGGCTGTTCTGGGCGTCGCTGACGCTCGCGCTGCTGACCCTGCCGGTGGTGATCGTCTCCACCGAAGAAGGCCTGACGCGCATTCCGCGCACCGTCCGCGACGGCAGTCTCGCCCTGGGCGCCACGAAAGCCGAGACGATCTGGAAGGTCGTCGTGCCCATGGCCGCCCCCGCGATGATGACCGGACTGATCCTCGCCGTCGCCCGCGCCGCCGGCGAAGTCGCGCCGCTGATGCTCGTCGGCGTCGTCAAGCTTGCCCCGAACCTGCCGATCGACGGCAACCCGCCGTACGTCCACCTCGACCGCAGCTTTATGCACTTGGGATTCCACATCTTCGATGTCGGATTCCAGAGC
>SLJD01000292.1 GCA_007135295.1 Phycisphaerales bacterium | reverse complement strand
GCTGAAGGCCAACGCCGCACCGAGCAGCCGTGACTTCCCGGCGGATGGCGGTCATTGGGAACGTTCGCCAATCTGCTGTATACTGCCGCGTATGTCACTCATTGTTACAGGAACCATCGGAATTGATACCGTTCACACCCCGACCGGATCCGCCGAGCGGGTGCTGGGCGGGTCGTGTTCGTATTTCGCGGCTGCCGCGTCGTTCCAGACGCCCGTCCGTGTCGTCGCCGCCGTCGGCGGAGACTGGCCGGATGAACACCGCAAGGTCCTCAAGAGCTTCAACGGCGTCTCGCTTGACGGCCTCGAAGAACGGCCGGGCTCCCGGACGTTCGCCTGGGGCGGCAAGTACTTCGACAGCATGAACGAGCGCGAGACGCTGTTCACCGAGCTCGGCGTGCTGGAAGAGGATCCGCCCGCTGTCCCCGAGTCCTACCAGGACAGCGAGTACGTCTTCCTCGCCAACACGCATCCCGAGGTCCAGCTCGGCCTGCTCAAGCAGTTGCCCAAGCGCAAGCTTGCCGTTGCGGACACGATGAACCTCTGGATCAACATCGCCCACGACGAACTGCTCGCCCTGCTCAAGGAGATCGACGGGCTCGTCCTCAACGACGAGGAGTCGGAACTGCTCACGGAGATCAGCAACCCGGTCTCCGCCGCCCGCAAGATCCTCAAGATGGGCCCGAAATTTGTCGTCATCAAGAAGGGCGAGCACGGCTGCGTGCTCGTGCACCAGGGCGGCACCGCGGCGCTGCCCGCCTACCCCGCCGACGACAGCCACGTCATCGACCCGACCGGCGCCGGCGACAGCTTCGCTGCGGGCATGATGGGCTACCTCGCTTCGCGCGACCGCACCGACTTCGACGCCGTGCAGAACGGCCTGGCGTGGGGCACGGTGACGGCGAGCTTCACAATCGAGTCGTTCGGTCTCAGCCGCCTCTCGAAACTCACGCGCGACGACCTCAAGGATCGCTTTGACGGCTTCCGCAAGGCGATCAACATCGAGGCCGACTGAACGAGCAACGTCAACGCGACGTTTCCATCACTGAACACCACCACACGGCCGGCGTCCACACGGGCGCCGGCCGTTGTCGTTCGGGGCGCAGTGCGATGCGCAAAGTTCACCGTTTCGCGGCGCTGCGTGCAGCACGATTCGCGAAAACCAGCGGCCGAAGACCCGTGAGCTCAGCGAGCCGGGGCGTCCCCGCCCCCGGCGCCGACCGGCCTTCCGCGTGCAGCCGTAAGCAGCAGCTCCACAGTAACGGTATGACGAGCATAGCTGTGGGGCCCGATCGTGTACCATGACGGCCATGATGACTGTTTCACTGCATCAGACTTGGGCGGATTGTTTTCGTCCCGCGCACCGGGGGCGCGCCATCGGCTACAACATGCTGCTCGTGCTGGGCGGCTCGCTGCTGCTGGCGGCGTCGGCGCAGTTGATGGTGCCGGTTCCATTCAGTCCCGTGCCGGTGACGGCTCAGACGTTCGCGGTGCTGCTGCTTGGGGCGCTGCTCGGCCCGACGCTCGGTGTGGCGGCGGTCCTGGCGTATCTCGCCCAGGGCCTTGCCGGCCTGCCGGTGTTTGCGGGCGGCATCGGCGCGGCCGCGCTGCTCGGGCCGACCGGCGGGTACCTTGTCGGATTCATCCCCGGGGTGTGGTTGACCGGCATCGCGGCGCAACGTGGCTGGGACCGCCAGCCGATTGCCACCGCCGCCGCCATGGTGGCGGGGTGCGCTGCGATCTTCGCGTGCGGGATGCTCTGGCTCGGTATGTACCTGCCGTGGTCGCAGGTGGTCGCATCGGGCCTGCTGCCGTTCCTGCCTGGAGAGGTCGCCAAGATTGCGCTGGCGACGGCGGTGCTGCCGACCGGATGGCGCGTGCTGCAGTGGCTGCGGTGAGCCACCCTGGGACGCGGGAACGCGTGCGGATCTGATGCAGAAGCCGTTCCGAACCCGGCGTTACTTTTTCTTCCGGTCCTCTTTGCCGAGGCCGGCGCGGACGAGGCCGTCAAGACTGTATCGACCGGAGCCGGCGAGCATGAAGGCGAACATGACCGCGGCATAGAGGAACGCGAGTTCCTTTTCGCCGAACGGATCATCAGCGTGCCGGACGAACCCGGCGACGCACATCGTGCCGAAGATGAACAGCGCCGCCGGCCGGGTGAACAGCCCCGCGGCGAGCAGCAGCCCGCCGAGCGACTCGGAGAGCGCAGCCGCCCACGCGAAGACGATCGGCACGGGGAAGCCCATGGCCTCGACGCTGTCAACGAACGGTTCAGGCGGGGGCGTCTTCTGAAAACCGTGGGCGATGGCCATCATCAGGCCCGCCGTGACGCGGAGTACCGCGAATCCGAGGTCGGCGACGAGACTGGCGGGGGTGCTGCCGCCGATGAAGCAGGTGTTGACGAGTCGATTCATTGGAACATTTTCGGCGCGCGCGGTGGGTCGGGACTGCTTTTTTTCAGTATCGCATCCGGGCCGAGGGGTGGGGCGACGGGTTTTTCTGAAAGGATCGCCCGACAGGAGCAGGCCGATTCGCTCCCCCAGCCCGCACGGCCTGCCGATTGCCGTCCCCGACGATGCCGGCCGGCATGTTATGAGTCGCGCAGGGCGAGAATCAGTTCGACCTTGCCGACCTGCTCGTCGAGTTGCTGGGCGATGCCGACCGGCGAGTGGCCCTGATCGGCGAGTTCGTAAATCTGCATGGCCAGCGGATCGGACGGGGCGACAGGGCGCGACGCCGGGCCGCGATCATCGGGCGTGGAATGGGCGGCGGATTGCTGATCGCCAGCCGCCCCGCCGGGCCGCACGTGATCCCCGGTGTCATCCGCTGACTCGGGTGGGGGTGCGTGCTGGCGGGCATCATGTTGCCTGGTGTAGTCGTCCAGCCGGTCAAGTTGGCCGGCGAGTTCGGCGGTGACCGCTTCGGCCCGATCAAGCAGCGTTTCCAGCCGCTGGGCCTTGACGTCCATCCGGTGGGCCAGATCCTGGGCGGCCTGCACGTCGTGCGGCGAGGCGGTGGCGGCATCGCGATTCGCGTTCTGCTGGCCGGCGCGTTGCTTGAGATCGTCGAGCATCTGCCGGCCTGACGGCCGCTGGCTCTGGCGGCGGCTGATCCGCTCGCGGATGAGCATGACGGTCAGGAACGCGAAGCCCAGCCAGCCCACGACGACGAAGATGGTCACCCAGTTGTCGAGTTCACCATTGTCGGCGAGATGGATCGTCATCGCGAGCATTGGAAAATCAACTCCTGTCGGGCGGCCGCCCGCTTCTGTTGATCGGGGGCGCGTTAACACACGCCGCCGTCGCCGGATCATATCATCCGCCCATGGCGACCGGCGCATCGGATCGACAATCCGGAGAGCCTGAGTCGGGCGGAGGGATGCCGATCGCGGCGCGGCGTCACGCGTTCGTCGCGGCGCTTGAGCGGCGGCTGCACGAACGATGCGGCGTACCGCCCGATCAATCGATCGCGGTGGCGGTCAGCGGCGGGGCGGATTCGCTGTCGCTGCTGCTCGGGTTGCTGGTGATCGCCCGGCGCCAGTCTTCGGCTGACGGGCCCGAGCCGGTGGCGGTTCACGTCCAGCACCATCTGCGCGAATCGGCGGAGGGCGATGCCCGGCATGTCGAGACGGTCTGCCGGCGATTTGACGTCGAGTTCATCCGGCGCGATGTCCACCCGGGTCGGGCGGGGGGCAACGTCGCGTCGGCGGCGCGGCGCCTGCGCTATGCAGCGCTCACCGAGGTCGCGGCGGAACGCGGCATCCGCTTCGTCGCGGCAGGGCATCACGCGCAGGATCAGTTCGAGACGGTGCTGATGAACCTCAGCCGGGGCAGCGGGGCGGCCGGGCTTGGCGGGCTGGCGTGGCGGCGGCCGATGGATTCGGTCGTCCCGCTGAACCGGTCAGGTGATGAGACGATCGATCTCATCCGCCCGCTGCTCGATCAGCCACGCTCGGCGTGCGAGGCGATGTGCCGGGCGGCGGGAGTGCCGTGGTGCGATGATCCGACGAACGCGGACCCGGCGACAGCACGGGGACGTCTGCGGCGGGACGTCGTGCCGGTGCTCGAATCGCTCTGGCCGGGGGCGGC
>SLJD01000334.1 GCA_007135295.1 Phycisphaerales bacterium | reverse complement strand
TCCATCGCGCGGCGGTCGTTTTCTTCCGGGGGCGTTGCTGATTGGGGGGATTCGTGGGATACTGTGGTGATACTTTGTCAGCCATGGCCCGGGAACGCCGGGATGTTGTTCATTTGCCGCGAGAGGACTGCCATGTCGTTTGAAGCCGCTGTGCATGCCAAAGCCATTGATCTCTGTCAGTTGTCGCTGGATATGTGCAGTGCGGCGGGAAGCGGTCATCCGAGCAGTGCGATGAGTCTGTCGCACATCACGACGGTGCTGATGTACCACTCGATGCGGTGGGTGCCGCATTACGGCAGTTACCCGACGTCGGACCGGCTGGTGCTTTCCGAGGGGCATGCGGTGCCGATCGTGTATGCGGCGTTTGCGGACCTGGGGGCGGTGTTCGGCAAGGGCGAGGACCGCCGGCCGGTGACGACGGACGACATCATGCAGCTTCGAGACGTCGACTCGATGCTTGACGGGCATCCGAACCCGATGGAGGGGTTTCCGTTTTTCGATGCGGCGACGGGGTCGCTCGGGCAGGGGCTGTCGATCGCGTGCGGGCTGGGGATCGCGGCGCGGCATGACGAGCTGGACCGGCGGTTCTACTGCATTGTCGGCGACGGCGAGTCGCGTGAAGGGCAGGTCGCCGAGGCGATCGACTTCATGGTCGACCACAAGCTGACGAACGTGCTGCCGATCTTCAACTGCAACGACTGGGGGCAGGCCGACAAGGTCAGCAGCCAGCAGACGCCGGAGACGATCGCGGCGAAGCTGTCCGCGGCGGGGCTGCACGTCGTGACGGTCAACGGCCACGGCCCGGATGAGATCAAGGCGGCGTTCGATGAGTTCATCGAGCGGACCGGCGGCGAGCAGCCGATGGCGGTCGTCGCCCGGACGGTCAAGGGCTGGGGGTCGACGACGATGCAGACCGGCAACTGGCACGGCAAGCCGATCGACGGCGGCCGGATGGAGCAGGTCCGCGAGGAGCTTGCGGCGACGCGCGTCGGCCTGACGAGTTCGCTGGTGAGTACGGATGAGCTTCGTATCTATCCCCCGGTCGAGGCGGAGGAGCCGGCGATCGAGATCCGCGACCCGATGACGTTCACCGAGGCGATGAAGGCGTACGACATGCAGCCGGTGCTCCAGTCCGGCCGGTTCGCGACGCGCAAGGCGTACGGGATGGCGCTGCGCGTGCTGGGGCATTCGAACCCGACGGTCTTCGCGCTCGATGCCGATGTGAAGAACTCGACGTTCGCCGAGTGGTTCGCCAACGACAGCGAGATCGAGGTTCGGTTCGTCGAGTGCAAGATCGCCGAGCAGAACATGATCTCCGTCGGGGCGGGTCTGGCGGCGGCGAGGAAGGTGCCGTTCTGCTCGACGTTCGCGAAGTTCGTCACCCGGGCGTACGACCAGCTTGAGATGGCGATCAACTCCGGGGCGAACCTCAAGGTCGTCGGGTCGCACTGCGGGGTGACGCCGGCGGCGGACGGGCCGAGCCAGATGGCCCTGCCGGACGTGGCGTGGTTCCGGTCGCTGAGCACGGTGCGCGACCACCGCGGCGGGCCGGGGTGCTATCTGCTCCAGCCGGCCGATGCGTACGCGGCGTACTCGCTGACGATGAGCATGGCCGAGTACGAGGGCGTCTGTTACATGCGGACGGCGCGGCCGGACGTCGAGTTTCTCTATGACGAGAACACGGTCTTCAACCTCGGCAAGTTCGAGGTGCTCACCGAGGGCCGCGACCTGCTGATCGTCACCGCGGGGTACATGGTCCACGAGTGCAACAAGGCGCTTGATGCGCTCGACAAGGCGGGGATCGACGCGACGCTCGTCGACCTGTACTCGATCCCGTTCGATCAGGACGCTTTGATGGACCTCGCCAACGAGAACAACGGGTACATCCTGACGGTCGAGGACAACTACGGGGGGGCGCTCGGCTCGGCGGTGGCCGACGCGTGCACGGAATCGGGCGACGCGTTCACGGTCGAGCAGATGTTCGTGCGGAAGATCCCCAAGTCGGCCCGGTCGATCGACGACGAGCTGAAGTACCTCGGCCTGCACCATTCGGACATCGTCGCCCGGGCATCGAAGATGCTCGGCGTCGTGGGGGTGTGATTCGGTATTGATCCGGCAGTGGTCCGGCTGTGGTCCGGGACGCGGCTCTGACCAGGCTGCGAGCCGGCTGTGACCGGGCTGTGACCGGGCTGTGACCGGGCTGGGGCGGGGTGATTGGCGACGATTGCCGTACGATCGCGTGCGATCGGACCCGGATCGCGTCATGTTCCGCGCCTCAGGCATCTCGTTGTGTGGTCTTTGGTGTGGTCGTGCGGCGTGCCGGGGGCTGGTCAGCGGGCGCCGGTCGGGCGGGGCGTCCGGCAGGCCGGGGGTTGAGGGCCGGGGGGCCCGGGCGGGATGGGGCGCCACGGGGGCACATGCCTGTTTGGCGGGCGTAAAGGCGCGGGTGGCAATCATTTGCATTTCTTGCATTTTTTTTATGCATTGAGGCGGGCCATCGTGTATGTTGAACCGCGGCGGTTCGGCTCACACGGCCGCTCGCCGGTGTTCTGACGCCGGGCCTGGTCGTCCGCGGTCGCGGGTGCGGGTCCCGCTGCGGTGTTGCTGGCCGCGGCGGCGGACGTGAGCGGGCCGGAGCCGTACGTCTTGATCTCTCACATATTCTCAATCAGCAGCAGAACGGAGTTCGTCGACAGATGAAACGTATTGCAACAGTGACGGCCATCTCCGCCCTCGGCGTGTCCGCGGGCACGGCGGCGGGCGAGGTTGATCCCGGCCTGCAGGAGATTCTCGATCAGACGCCTGATCACGAGATCGTCTCCACGCTGGTCTTCCTCCAGCAGCAGGAGGATGTCCAGGCGACGGTGCAGGCCCTGCGGGAGGCGAACGTCCCGCGGCGGGATCAGCACCAGATCGTCGTCACCACCCTGCGCGAGACGGCTGAGGAAAGCCAGGCGAACCTGCTCGCCGAGCTTGACCTGCTCGCGGCCGGCCAGCAGGTCGAGAACGTCCAGCCGTTCTGGATCACCAACAGCATCCGCGTGGACGCGACCCCGGCGGTGATCGAGGACATCGCCGACCACCCCGACGTCGGCCACGTGTTCTTCAACGTGCCGATCGAGTCGGCCAATCCGGTTGACGTGCAGGAAGACCCCCGCGGCGGCGACAACGTCAAGCCGATCGCGGCGGGCGGGGCCTCCGTCGAGCCGGGCCTGGACGCGGTCAACGCCCCGGACGTCTGGGCGATGGGCTACACCGGCGAGGGCACGCTGATCTCCAGTCTGGACACCGGCGTGGACGGCAACCACCCGGCCCTCGGCAACAACTGGCGAGGCAACGACCCGGCGTACTCGAACAATCCCGAGTGGGCGTGGTTCGATCCCGTCACGGAGACCACGTTCCCGCAGGCGTGGGGAAGCCACGGCACGCACACGATGGGCTCGGCGGCCGGCGGCGCCCCGGGCGATCAGATCGGCGTCGCTCCCGATGCGCAGTGGATTCACGCCGGTGTGATCGATCGCCAGGGCATCGACCAGACCGTCGCCGACGCGATCCTGTCGTTCCAATGGGTCACCGATCCGGACGGCGATCCGACAACGTTCTTCGATGTCCCGGACGTCTGCTTCAACTCCTGGGGCGTGACGAGCAGCATGGGGTATCCGGAATGCGATGACACCTTCTGGTCGTTCATTGACAACGCCGAAGCGGCCGGCGTGATGATGATCTTCTCGGCCGGCAACGAGGGGACGTCCGGCCTTCGCCGCCCCGCTGACCGGGCGACGAGCGACTTCCGCAACATGGCCGTCGCCGCGGTGGACGGTGCGGATTCGAGCTGGCCGCTGGCCGGATTCTCATCGCAGGGGCCGACGTTCTGCACGCCGGACGGCAGCGAAGCGATCAAGCCGGACATTTCCGCCCCCGGCGTTGACGTGCGATCGGCCATGGACGGCGGCGGGTACGGCACGATGAGCGGCACGTCGATGTCGTCGCCGCACGTCGCCGGCGTCGCCGCCCTCATGCGTCAGGCGTGCCCCGACCTGTCGCCGGATGAACTCAAGCAGATCATCTACGACACGGCAGTCGACCTCGGCCAG
>SLJD01000135.1 GCA_007135295.1 Phycisphaerales bacterium | reverse complement strand
TTGACCTCCTGCGGGACTGGCGACCGAACACCCGTCATGAGTGGTCTGTATTCGCCAGTATGATTCTGGCGGTTGATCACGCGCTTGAGGATTTTGAACGCGAACTGGAACGTGACGAGATCCACAGTCTCGAACATGCCGGGGAGCGGGCAGGGCGGCTGCTCGGCGAATCCGTGGCGGTGCAGGCGCTGATCTATCAGATCATGAAAAACAACGAAGAATGAGCGGCCGATCACTGGCCGAGAAACAGCGGGAGATGTGCGTTGCGGATCAGATGCAGCGCGGTGTCGCCCATCATGTGCCGGAAGAGCCGCGCCCGTGCCGTAGAGCCTAGCGCGATCATGTCCGCCTGCCAGTCCGCGGCATGCTCGAGGAGGGATTCGGTCGGCCGGGCCTGGATGTACTCCGTTTCAACGTTGAGGCCGTGGTCAGCGCAGTACGCCCGGGCGTCGTCAAGCAGCGACGGGCACGGCCGCTCTCGGTTGCAGTACACGATCCGGATCGTCATGTCTGACCAGAGTTGAAGCTGAGCGAACCGTTTCATGGTGTTCGCCGACTCCATAGATCCGTTATAGGCGATCATGACCCGGCGGATCAGGCGGAACTCTTCTCCCACCGCGATGATCGGCCGGACCCCTCGCGCGATCAGCCGAATGACCTGATCGTCCGGATTGTGGACGACGCCGTACTCGAACAGCCCCCGCAGGCCGAAAATGGTCAGGTCGTGGTACCGCCAGCGGGCCATGAGTTGGGTGAACGGATCGCCGGTTTCCTGGCAGACCTGGTGTGGAATGCGTGCTTCACGACAGGCGCGTTCGAACTGTTCGATGGTCTGCCGGACTCTTTGCTCGGTGACGGCGAGGCGGTGTTCAATGATCTCGCTGGCAGCCGCACCACCCCCCATGGGGATCGGGCCGACGTTGGCAAGGCGGCCGAGATCGACAAGCGTTACTCCCGTCAGTGAAGCGTCATGCAGCCGGGCCAGATCAACGGCGTGCTGGATGGCCGACGGCGTGAAGGCCGTCCCGCTCAACCCGACGAGGATGCGTTTGATCATGGTGCGACTCGGTCCGGGGATGAGATAACTGTCGGCTGACGGGCCGACGATCTGCGCTCCATGATACGGCGATTTGACACTTTTGATCGACGGATTTTGAGAGGTGTGACCGGTTACATCCGAAGGGGGATGTTGAGATTGAATAGGCCGGCAAGCTGATCGAGAAGCCAGTCCGCAAACTCTGCTTTTGACAGTCGAGCAGGGGTGGCGATTGGCTCGACCTGCGAGGAGTAAATTGTCGCCGCAATGTCCGGGCTGTCCATGGTCTCGAGAGGGTTGGCGACGATGGCATGCACGCCCTTGCGGTGAAGTTTTGTCGAGGCGGACTCGGCGAGGCGATCTGTCGGTTCCAGGGCGAAGCCCACAAGGCGCTGCTCGGGTCGGGCATTGGACGCGGCCTCGGCCAGGAGGTCCGGTGTCGGTTCAAGCTCAATCCGGCACGGGCTGCCGACCCGACGCATCTTGCCGGTCGACGGATTGACAGGCCGATAATCCGCCACCGCGGCGGCCATAATGAGCAGATCGTGCTCTGGCCAGTGGAGATGGAGTTGAGTCTGGAGGTCCGCGGTCGACTGGAACCGGCGGAGTCCTATGTGCGAAGAGCAATCGGCGGGACCGTCAATCGGGCCGAGCAGCAGCGTGGTCGGTACACCGCGTTCCGCCGTGGCGTGGGCGATTGCCAGGCCGAGCCGTCCCGATGAGCGATTACTTACATACCGCACCGCATCGATCGGTTCACGCGTCGGGCCGGCGGTAATGAGTATGCGGGGTAGAGCAGGCATGATGAACGATTCCGGGCGACGGGCGAACGGGGTTGCGGGGCATCGAGGCGACGGCAGTGATTCTCGATTGAGCGTATGCTGAGTTGACGCCATCCCGCACGGCGCGAGCGCCGCTGGCTGATTCAGCGAGGGCAACGAGGCGCGAGCGCAGCGACACATGGGTTGATGGTTGCTGTGATCGCGACAATACTGGAGGATACCGAAAATCGGGCTCCGCATTCCAGCGGGCACGACGACCAGCACTTGGAGACTGCATGGCACGCAAGCGGCGAAAGAAACTCGGTGAGATCCTGCTGGAATGGGGAACGGTTACGCAGGAGCAGCTCGATCAGGCCATGGGGATTGCCTCCGGCAGCGGCAAACGGCTGGGTGAGGCGTTGGTCGAGGCCGGCATGTGCGACGAGGACGATGTCTCCAAGGCGTTAGCCGCCCAGTTCGACATGGAGTTCATCGATCTTGATGACCCCGATGTTACCGACAGCATCGATATGAATCTGGTCCCGCAGGATCTGGCGAAGAAGCACCTGATCCTGCCTCTCGGGCAGAACAATGGCCGGCTCAAACTCATCATCCACGACCCGATGGATCTTGAACTGCTCGACCTGCTGAGGTTTCGGCTCAACAGTGAGATCGATACCGCGATCGCGCCGAAGAGCGCCATTCGCGGGTTTCTCGATGCGGGCGGAAAAGAAGGCGGCAAGCCGAGCATGTTCTCCGACGAGTCCCTCGTTACGGATTCGGTCGATGTGACTGTCGACAAGTCGGTGGATTCGTCCGTGGATGCATCGGTCGATATTGCGGCCGGTGAGGATGCCCCGATCGTCCGCCTGGTGCATCGCATGATCAGCGAAGCTGTTCGTAGCCGGGCATCAGACATTCACGTAGAGCCGATGGAAGACCGCGTTGTTCTGCGATACCGGATCGACGGCGTATGCCATGTTCGCGACAACCTTCCCAAGCGAATGCAGGCTTCATTGCTGGCGCGACTGAAGTTGATGGCCGGCGTCAATATCGCCGAACGCCGCGTGCCGCAGGATGGCCGTATCAAGATGAGCGTTGATGAGTCGCAGATTGACTTTCGTGTCAGCTGCTGCCCGGCTTACCACGGCGAGTCAGTTGTGCTTCGTATTCTGCGGCCTGACTCGGTTCGTATCGGCTTGATCAATCTCGGGTTCGAGCAGGACACGCTTGATTCATTCAACCGGATCATCCGGCGTCCCAACGGGATTTTTCTTGTCACGGGGCCGACGGGGTCCGGCAAGACGACGACACTTTATTCCGCCCTGGACACGCTGAACCGTCCTGACCGGAAGATCATCACGGCCGAAGATCCTGTCGAATACAACTTCAACGGAATCAACCAGTGCCAGGTTCGCGAGTCCATCGGTTTGACCTTCCCGTCGATTCTGCGGGCGATGCTTCGTCAGGCGCCGAATATCGTGCTGGTCGGTGAGATCCGTGACCGTGAAGTGGCTGACATCGCCATCCAGGCGGCGTTGACCGGGCACCTTGTGTTCTCAACGCTGCACACGAATGACGCCCCGTCTGCGATTACGCGTCTGATCGATATGGGCGTCAAGCCGTTCCTTGTCGCCAGCTCGATTCAGGCGGTGATGGCGCAGCGCCTGATCCGGGTGCTCTGTGATAAATGCAAAGCCCCGAACCCTGAACCCGATCCTCGGTTGATGCGGCTTGTCGACATCAGTGAGCAGGACCTGGCCGAGAACACGATTTATCAGCCCGTCGGTTGTCAGCAGTGCGGCAAGATCGGGTTCCGCGGGCGGCAGGGCATCTACGAAATGATGCGCATGAACTCGGAGATCCGCGAACTCGCGTTTACCCGGGCCCCGATCGGTAAGATTCGTGATGCGGCGATCCGGGGCGGCATGAGGCCGCTTCTGGGCGATGGGAAGATCAAGATTCTCAAAGGGAAGACCACACCCGAGGAAATCGCACGTTTCGCTCAGGCGGAAACGCTGGTCGGCGAAGAAGTGGAAGTATAATCAAACGCCATCAATTGGGCGGGGCCCCGTCCGATTGACCTTCAAGGAAGACGAACGGCATGTCCACGATTCAGATCGATCGATTGCTCGATACCGTCATCAAACAAGGCGCATCCGATCTTCATTTGAGTGTCGGGCGCAAGCCGACCCTGCGCCTGCACGGCCACTTGCGCAATCTTGACACCAAGGTGCTCGACTCAGACGACATGGTCGCCCTGATGAAATCGATCACCCCCGAAAGAGCGCAGCAGGA
>SLJD01000015.1 GCA_007135295.1 Phycisphaerales bacterium | reverse complement strand
GACGGTCACGATTCTCACCGCCGCGTTCGCCCGCGAAGGGATGGAGTGGTTGTTCTGGACGGTCGGCAACGCGATCGGGCTTGGCATCGGGGCGCTTGGCACCGCCAGCCGGGCGATGGTCGGCCTGTTCAGCCCGGAACACAAAGCCGCCGAGTTCTTCGGCTTTTTCGGCTTCGCGCACAAGCTCTCCGCGATCCTCGGCCTCGGGGCCATCACCATCGGCCAGTGGGTGCTTCCCGACTTCAACCTCGTCGTCGCCTCAGGGTCGATCTTCTTCATCATCGGATTCGTCGCGCTTCTCACCATCGACGAACGGGCCGGCCGCATCTCCGCCATGCGGTCCACCAGCACCTACCGCCGCCGCATGAGGCAGTCGGAAAGCACCGCTGAATAACGCGATCAGGCGGACGGTTCAGCATTTGCACCGGATCGGCCGATCACCACGAGCACCACGCACGACGCGATGAACGCTGCGATGCTGAGCGCGAGCAGCGCCGGCGGTATGCCGAAGGTCCACTCGGCGGTGTCCATGAATCCAACACGATCTGCGTCGGCGTACATTGCGCGGCTCGTCATGAAACTCAGCGCGTTGTTGGCGATGTGGCAGAAAATAGCCGGAATGACCGATGCCGTCCGCCACGTTATCACGCCGAGCCACAACCCGAGAACGCCCGCGGCAAGCATGTGCTGCGGATCAAGGTGCACGAGTGCGAACAGAACCGTGGTCACGGCCACCACAGCCACCGCCGGCAGTCGTCGGCTCAACCCGCGGAACATGTACCCGCGGAAGAACAGTTCCTCAGCGAGGCCGGGTCCGATGGTGATCACGAGAAACATGCCGACCATCGCCAGCCCCTGCGCCTCCGCCATACTTTCCGCGAGTTGATGCAGGTGTTCGGACAGCTCTCCGGTCATCGTGGTCAGCAGCATCGCGCCGATCCATCCGACGAATGGTGTCGCGACGACGAACAGAGCCGTCAGCGACCAGTGGCCGCGCGGTCGTTGGAGCATCAATCGCGCGGCGGTGCGTTCCGATGACAGGATGGCCGCGACCACCGCGACCGCCGCCAGGCCGGCCATCGCCCCTGCCATCGCGCTGGTGAGAAAGCCCGTGCTTTCCATGGCCTCCTCCCCGGATTCGTGTTCGCCGGTGAGGTGGGCCGCGATAAGAAACAGAGCCGTTCCACCCATCGCACCGGCAAACAGCCCCGCGGCCGCCGCCGGAAATGCGACCAGCGACGTCCAGATTCGTCGGGGCGGCGTCGGCGTCTCCGGTGACGTGTTCGGCGCCGGCAGAGCAGCGGCGTCCGGTCGTTCGGTGTGCTGATCGGCCGGTGCGGCCGGCGTGTTCTGATCCGTTCCGTGTTCGCGTGCCATCTCGCCCCTTCCTGTCCCGAGTGCGAATGAAGAAATCAGCAACGCCGACGATCCGGCGGGAATCCACTCCGTCGTTGGATTGAAGGCGACCGGGCCATCATAATGAGCGACCGGCCGCCCGTCCCGCCGCCCCGCAAACGCGAACGATCTGACAGGTACGAACCGCGATGACCGATCCCGTATATCTCGACAACAATGCGACGACGAAGCCGGCCCCCGAGGTCGTCGAGGTCATGCATCGCGCGATGACCGAATGGTGGGCGAACCCGTCGAGCGTCCATCGGGCCGGGCAGATGGTCCGCCAGCAGATCGAACTCGCCCGCGAACTCGTCGCCCGATTGATCGGCTGCCAGGGCCGGGAACTGGTCTTCACCTCCGGCGGGACCGAAGCGGCCGATCTGGCCATTCGCGGCACGCTTGATGAATGGATGCAGCGCCATCCGGGCCGAACGCCGGTCTTTGTTACCAGCCGCCTTGAACACAGCGCCGTCCGTGAGCTTGCGGAACGGCTGGCTTCGCGCGACGTCGAAATCGTCTGGATCGACAACGACGACCGCGGCCTCGTGCGCCTCGATCATCTTGAGCAGATTCTCGATGAGCGCAGCGGCGACATTGCGCTGGTCTCCATCATGTGGGCGAACAACGAGACCGGCGTTGTTCAGCCGATTCACCGGATCGGCGAAATGTGCCGGGGTCACCGCGTCCGCTTTCACACCGACGCGACGCAGTGGGTTGGCAAATACCCGGTGAATGTCAGCCAGTGGCCGATTGATCTGCTCAGTTTCGCGGGTCACAAGTTTCACGGCCCGAAAGGCGCGGGCGGGCTGTACGTGAGAAAGGGGGTTCGCCTCGCCGCGCAGGTCATCGGCGGCCCGCAGGAACGTGAACATCGCGGCGGGACGGAGCACGTTGCCGGGATCATCGGCCTCGGCAAAGCCGCGGAACTTGCTTCACGGTGGCTTGCCGGCGACGGGGCATCTGAACAAGCCACGCAGCGCGACCGGTTTGAGCAGGCGGTGCTTGAATCATGTCCGGCATCGCACACGAACCCGCCTGATGCGAATGCCGTCGACCGGCTGTGGAATACGACGAACATCGCGTTTCCCGGCCTCGATGCTGAAGCCGTGCTGCTTATGCTTTCCGAACGGGGCGTCTACGCGTCGGCGGGGGCGGCGTGTTCGTCCGGATCGCTTGATCCCTCGCCGGTGCTCGAAGCGATGAACGTACCGGCGGAGTCGGCGCGCGGCTCGGTGCGGTTCAGTCTCTCGCGGCATACGACCGCGGACGAGGTCGATCGTGCGGTGGAAACGATCAGCGCTGTGGTGGAAAAACTCCGGGCGGTCCCGGCTTCGTAACTCGTGTCCAATTCATGATTGAAATGTTTGATGAGTTTCCATGGAACTGACCCCGACCGAACTTTCTCCCGCTGAACGGTACAGGCTTCTCATCGGCGGCATCGTGCCCCGGCCAATCGCGTTCGTCTCAACCGTGGATGCCGACGACCGGTTGAATCTTGCGCCGTTCTCGTTTTTCAACGGTGTCGGGTCGAACCCGATGACGGTCATGTTCTGCCCGGCCAATCAGCCCGACGGCTCGGACAAGGACACGCTCCGCAACGCGCTGCCGATCGATGAAGGCGGCGTCGGCGAGTTCGTTATCAATGTCGCCTCCGCGTCATACATCAACCGCGTCGCGGCGGCGGCGGAGGAACTTGATTTCGGCGAGAGCGAATTTGACCTGACCGGGTTGACGCCGGTGGCGAGTCAGGTCGTCCGACCGCCGCGCGTCGCCGAGTCGCCCGTGGCGTTTGAGTGCCGCACCACGCACGTCATCCGGACGAATCCCGGCTCGCCGGGCGGCGGCAATGTGGTGCTCGGCGAGGTGGTGCATGTGTTCATCCGCGATGACCTCATCAACGAGCGGTTTCACATCGACCCGGCGGCGCTCGATGCCGTCGGCCGGATGGGCGGCCTCGGCTATGCGACGACGCGCGACCGTTTCGATCTGCCCCGTGGCACGGCGGCGCTTGAGCAGAACCCGGCCACCTGAAGAGCCGCGGCGCGAATGGTCGGTGCCTGCTGTGTGACGCGCGCGGCGATGCGACAAATGCAGTCGCATCGTGCAGCACACCGCTGGAAAACCGGCTACGCTGTCGCAACGTCGTAATGTTGGGTGTCAGCGAACTATCGGATTGAACTGCGACGAGTCCGGAAAGGAGCAGAGTGTGAGCGAGCGACAGGTGGCCGTCATCACAGGCGCGGGGTCGGGGATCGGCCGGGCCGTGGCCGAATCATGCTTCGCCGCGGGCATGAACGTCGCGCTGGTCGGCCGAACGCTCCGCAAACTTGAACAGACCGCCGAGCATCTCGAATCGCTCAGCGATGAATCGCTCAGGGATCGGGTGCTGGTCATCGCCACCGACATCAGCCAGCCCGAAGCCGCCCGCCGCGTGGTCGATGAAACGATGAACAGTTGGGGCCGCATTGACGTGCTGGTCAACAACGCCGGCATCGCGCCGCTTGCCGGCATTGACGCGACCACACGCGATCTGCTCTATCAGACGTTCGACAACAACACGTTCGGGCCGGCGTATCTCATCGCGGCGCTGTGGCCGATCATGTGCACGCAACAGGGCGGCTGCGTCATCAATATTTCATCGATGGCAACCGTCGACCCGTTCCCCGGATTCTTCGTCTACGCCGCGAGCAAAGCTGCCCTTG
>SLJD01000375.1 GCA_007135295.1 Phycisphaerales bacterium | reverse complement strand
GCCTGCAACTCCAGCCGACGCGCGTCGGACAGTGAGTGCGACCCCGGCATAAACCGCGCCGTCGGATGCATGACGATGTCATCTGCACAGAGCGCAAGAAGTGATGCCGGGCCATTCACGTCTCGGACGAACGCGATAAATCTCGCTTCATCGCGCAATCGTGTCAGCGGCCTGATCAATGCTGACACTGCTTCCCAGTCACCGGATTGGCTTGACAGGTCAAGGACGATAACCGACGGCTGGTGCTCGCGCACTTCAGTCAGCATGCGATCCAGATACCGGTGATCAATCGACTGCTGCTGGTGGCCAGCGTTCATGTCAACGCCGATCCGCCCCTGCATCGGCAGGACCACAACATCACCTCTCGCATTCGCCCCTGCAGCCAGTCCGCACAGCAGAATCGCCACCCACACAAACGGTTGACGCATGAATAACCTCCAGGAAGAGCTCTCTCCCCAACGACTCCCTGAGAGATTACATCATGAGATAGACAGAATCAACCGTCGCAGGCTCGCATCATCTGTCGTAGGTGCCCGCCGGTGTCGACCGTGCCGCGCGGTACGATGCGCTCATGCACGAGTCCGGCCCAGCGCCCGGCGCGCCCATTCTTGAACGGCCGGTGATGCGCATGCGGTGGCATCATCTGCTGTTCATGCACTGGCCGATTGATCCGCAGGCGTTACGCCCGCTTGTTCCCGAGCCGTTCGAAGTCGACCTGTTCGACGGAGCCGCGTGGGTCGGGCTGATCCCGTTCACGATGACCGACGTCAGCCCGATCCGCCTGCCGCGGATCGCCATTCCCGCGGTGACGGACTTTCACGAATGCAATGTGCGAACGTATGTCCGGCGGGGCGATGACCGGGGGGTGTATTTCTTCTCACTCGATGCCGCAAGCCGGCTGGCCACGTGGGGCGCGCGGCGATTTTTCAACCTGCCGTATTACACGGCGCGGATTTCACTGAATCGGCAACATGACACGATCACCTATTCGGTCGATCGGCGGGGTGATCCGACCGCTCGAATGCGGTGCCGCTGGTCGGTCGGCGAAGAACTGCCAACATCGCAGCCGGGCGATCTCGCGCACTTCCTGACCGAGCGGTATCAACTCATGACGGTCGATCGACAGAGCCGGCCGATGCGGTGCCGCATCGATCACATCCGCTGGCCGCTTCGCCGGGCGACCCTGCATGAACTTGAGGAATCGCTGCTCGACTCGGCAGGAATCGACCGGCCGGTCGCCGAACCTGTGCTGCACCACTCGGATCTCCTTCACACACGGGCCGGCCGGCTCGAGCCGATGGCGTGATCGCGGCAGGGCCAGAGCCGACCCCGCATGCGGCCGGGCACCGGGGACGGCCGGCTGCCGGCGGGGTATGCTGTAGGCGTGATGGACCCGATCCGGCACATCGAACAGTTGCAGCGGTATCGCGGCCGGCGGTCGCGCGAAGCGCCGATTGCGGATTCGATCCGCCAGTTGCAGCAGGCCGCCCGCCGGCGCGAAAAACAAACGCGCGGCGCGATCGATGCGTGGGAAGCGACCGTTCCGGCGGAACTCGCCGGGCAGAGCCGGCTGACCGCGGTGCGGGGCGGGGTGTGGCATGTGACGGTCGCGTCGGCGTCGGTGCGGTTTGAACTCGACCGGATGCTGCGCGGCGGGCTGCTTCATGATCTCCAAACTGCGTACAAAGGCCCGCTGCAGCGCGTGCGGCTGACGGTCGGCGTGGTCGATCCGCCGCCGAACGACCGACCGTAGCCGACCGCAACGGGTCACCATCCTGCGGACTTTTGCCGGACGGGATCGCGCCGGCTTCAAGGGTTACACGAACCACATGAGGCGCAGATGAGCCGACCGCCGGACAACGCGCGCGAGCATGACGCGGGTCACGCACATGATCCGGCCGTCACTGATTCGCGTCACGATGCGGTCATCCGCAGGGTCGACGCGCTGCTTTATCGCCAGCGGTGGCTGTGGGTGCAACTGGCGGTCTTTTCGATCATGGCGGCACTCTCGGTGATGATCGCGTTCGTGCTGCAGGGCAGGTGGTGGCTGGCGGCGCTGCCCGGCGTGGTGTGCCTGAGCCGGGCGATTGAAGTCTGGCGTGACATTCGCCGGCAGATCAACGCCGCCGAGCAGCAGCTTCGGGACGACGTCACCGATCCATCAACACCGGCTCAGAAGGATGCCGACCCGCCGGATGGGGGCCGGGCGGAGGCGGATCATTCCGAATCTGCGGCGAGTTCGTCAGGCAGCAACCTCGGCCGGCCGTCGGTTCCGAGGCAGGCGAGCGTGGACGACCCCGTCGCCAGCACCACGCCGCCCCGGCTCAACTCGTAGTCGTGTTCGATCTTCACGCGCGTCATGCGCGAGAGCGTCGTGCGCAATGTCAGCACGTCGTCGTACCGGGCCGGCGCGCGGTACTTGATCTGCAGCGCCGTCACCGCGAGAAACACGCCGGCCGCCTCGAAGTCACGGTAGTTCAGGCCCGACTCGCGCAGCAGTTCGGTCCGCCCCATCTCGAACCAGACGGGGTAGGTCGAATGGTGGGCGAAATTCATCGGATCGCATTCCTGGTACCGCACGCGGATCGTCACATCGCCGGCGTGCGAACCATCGGACGCTGCGGGCGTGCCTGGCGACCCGGTGGATGGGGCGGCTGGATCGGTCATGGCCACAGGGTACTGCACGCCGGCGGAGGACACTATTCCCGCCGCCGCTGAATGATGAACTGTTCGAGGATCGTCCAGATCACGAGGTTGAGCGGGATCGCCAGCAGCAGTCCGAGCGGGCCGAGCGCCCGCGCCCAGAACACGACCGTGAAGACGGTCACGAGCGGCGGCATGTGCACCGCCCGGCGCATCACCACCGGCACCACGAGCGACGACTCGAAGGTCTGAATCAGCGCCCACAGTACGATTACCGCGAAGAACTCGAACACGCCTTCCGTTGCCGCGAACAGCGCCGCGAGCAGAAACGCGAACGTCGGGCCGACGATCGGAGCAAGTTCAGCCACCCCGGCGAGGATGGCCAGCGGCAGCGCCATCTCCAGGCCGATGATCGAGAAGCCTATGTACGACGCAACCCCCACCACCGTCACGGACACGAACATGCCGACCAGCCACCAGCGAAGTCGATGCTCGATGTGGTCCAGCGCGCTGACGAACGGCCGGCGGTGCTGCGGGGCGAGCAGGCGGGCCGCTCCTTCTCCGAGGTTCTCCCCCGCGTGCGCGAGCATGAACGTCGACCCGAAAACAAGCAGCACGATCGCGATCAGGAAGATGCCGGCCTGATCCACCGCCTCGCCGAGCATCCCCTCCCCGTCCCCATCGCTGAGCAGCCAATGCCCGACGCCGGCGAGGATGCCTTCAACCGTCGGCGGCTCTTCCATGTTCAGCCACTGACCGACGTTCGCGAGCACCGCGTTCAACTCTTCGCGGTGTTCCGGGAGGCGTTCGACCTCTTCCGTGATCGGTTCCTGCAGCAGCATGCCGATCGTCACCAGCACCGCTGCCACCACCGCCCAGAAGCCAAGGCCGACCGCCAGCCCCGATGTGACACGATGCTTTGACGAGACGACGGCCGCGACCGGTCGGAGAAGTGACGCCAGCGCCGCGGCGGCGAGAAACAGCAGACCAAGCCGCGTCGCCGGCTCAAAGAGCACCACCAGCACGACCAGGCCGGCACCGGCGATGAACAGCGCCACCGCCAGCCGCCCGGTCCACGCGCCCGGCCCGCGCCCGATGTGGCTCGCCCCCGCCGGCCCGGCCGACGCTTGCGATCCGGACTCCTGATTGTTCTGCGCACGCTCCGCCATGCGGCTGCGACACTCCCGCCGGGAAGTTGTACCAGACACTGTAGGCGGAAGACCGCACGGATCCCGCCGAACGGATAGCGATCACGCATGTCAGAGAATCGTTCGTCTCGTCGACCGCCGGCTTCGAGCTACTTGCCGACGCAGAAGCTCGCAAACACCCGGCCGAGCACGTCATCGGGCGTGATCTCGCCGGCGAGGGCTGCCAGGGCATCCAGACCCGCCCGCATCGACGCCGCGACGAGTTCCGGCTCAGCCCGATCCGGTTGATCGCTCGACGCGCGAACGAGTTGCT
>SLJD01000386.1 GCA_007135295.1 Phycisphaerales bacterium | reverse complement strand
TCCTCGAAGGCGTCAGCGAGTGCCGGGTGAATCGGCCGGTACCCGCCGGGCGATTCCGCGAGACTGCGTTCATTGCCCTCGGAGAGCAGGAAGTCAGCCAGCAGCCGGGCCAGTTCCTCGTCCGCTTCGCCGCCGGCCATGCGCATCACCGCCTGCGGGTACTCCAGCGTACCGGCTGCGGGTTCCTCGTCCGCATTCATGACGGTGTGGCGCGGCTGGACGTACGCCAGCGGCGCGCCGCCCTCGATCGCCCGCCGCACCGCCGCCGCATCGACCGGCGCGACGTCCGCTTCGCCGTCGATCAGCGCCTCGATCGCCGCCTCATCGCCGCCGGGCAGCAGAATCACGCCGTTGTCGCGCAGGCCCATCATGAACGCCTGAAAATAGCCGCGCTGCACCCGCCGGTCCCAGTACGCCAGCATCGCCCCGAAGTGGCCAGCCGTGGCGGGATCATCAAGATCCGCCATCGCGATCCGCCCGGCGAAGCGCTCCTGGCTCAGCTCCATCCACGTCGTCGGCACATCGTCTTCGGAGACGCGGTCGACCGCGAAGGCGATGACGCGCGGGCGGGCAGCGAGGGCAAACCACTCCCGGCGCCCGTCGCGGTAGTCGCGCGGCCAGTCCGCCGTCCCATCCGACAAATGCTCGACCAGCCGGCCCGCCTCGGCGAGTTCCATCGCTTCGAAGACCGTATCGGCCCAGAAGACATCCGCCCGCGGGGGCTGCTGCTCGCCGTCACCATCCGTATCCCCGCCCTCCTCCGCCGGTTCGTATCGCCCGGGCATCGCTTCCACGACGGTCACCGCCGCATCGTGCTCATCTTCGAACGCTTCGACGGCCGGCTCGACGACCTCCGCCGACACGGTTGTGTACAGCACGACCTCGGGCGGATCGTGCCGCCGACACCCGCTGACCACCATCGATGCGAGCACCGCTGCCGCCAGCGCCGCGGCGATGCAACGTCCCGGCCGGGCCAGCCGCTGCGGGCGGCCTGTCCCAATGTCAGGCGACGACGTGTTCATCGTGCATTCTCCTCATCGGCGTACGCCTGTCTGAACGGAGCCTGTCTGAACGGAACCGGCCTGACGCGTCACCGGCGCCCGCGAGTCGAAGGCGTATGATAATCCGGTGATGATGGCGGGACCGATTTCTTCATTCATGGCTCACGCGACCGTGATCGCCCTGGCGATTATGGCCCTGGTGGTCATGGCCGTGGCCTGCGAGCGCACGCCCCCGGAGCCGGATGGTTCGCTGCGAGAGGCCGTCGCCGCCGATGACCGCACCGCAGTGCGCGGCCATATTCACTGGCATCCGGACACCATTGATGACCGGGACCGGAACGGTGAAACCGTGCTGCATGAGTCCGCCCGCCTTGGCCACCGCCGTATTACCCGGCTCCTGATCGATGCCGGCGCGGACGTCAATGCGGCCAGCCGGTTCTCTGAAACGCCTCTCTTTCACGCCTCGGCCGAGGGACACGCCCGCATCGTCGGCGATCTGCTTGCTCATGGCGGGGACCACACCGTGGAGAACATCTACGGCGAAACCGCCCTGCATCACGCCGCTCGCCACGGCCACCTCGACGCCACCCGCGCGCTGATCGACGCCGGAGCCGACCCGTTCAACACGGATCAGGATGGGCTTCGCCCGTACGACCGCGCCCGGCAGAATGAGTTCGACGAGGTTGAAGCGTACCTCGCCGACGTCATGGGCCTTGACGAAGACGAAGACGAGCACAACTGAGCCGGAGGCTTCTGCGCTCTCGACCCGCTACCGGATTGTCGCCCCGGCGTCGCCGGTCCCTGTACACTGCGGCCATGGCTCCGCTGACCTACCACACCGCCGGCGAATCGCACGGCCCGGCACTGACCACGCTCATCAACGGCCTGCCGGCCGGCCTCGTTCTGGACGTCGACTTCATCAACGCCGAACTCCAGCGCCGGCAGGGCGGGTACGGCCGGGGCGGTCGGCAGCGCATCGAAACCGACGCCGCCACGTTTCTCGCCGGCGTCCGGCGCGGCCGAACGACCGGCGCGCCGCTTGTCATGCAGATTCCCAACCGCGACAGCCGGCTTGACGACCTCGAACGCACGCCGCCGGTCTCCCGCCCCCGCCCCGGCCACGCGGACCTCGCCGGCTCGGTCAAGTGGCTGACCACGGACTGCCGCGAGACGCTCGAACGCGCCAGCGCCCGCGAGACCGCCGCCCGCACCGCCGCCGGCGCGCTCGCCCGCTGCCTGCTTCGCGAACTGGGCATCGAGGTCTTCGGGTTCGTGCGCGGCCTGCTCGACGCGGCGACCGACATCGAGCCGACCCGCGACGCCCTCGCCGACCTGATCGAACAGCGCAACGCCTCTGACGTCGCCTGCCCCGACCCGGCCGTCACGGAACGCATCATCGAACACATCCGCCAGGCGAAGCGCGACCGCGACACGGTCGGCGGGCTCGCGGAAGTGCATGTCTTCGGCTGCCCGCCGGGCCTCGGCTCGTGCGTGAACTGGTCGGACCGCCTCGATTCACGACTCGCCGCCGCCGTCATGGGCATCCAGGCGTTCAAAGCCGTCGAGATCGGCCTCGGCCGGCAGTGCGCCTTCCGCCCCGGCTCGCAAGTGCACGATGCAATCGCCTACGACGAATCACAGCGCGACTCGGCCAACCTCGGCTTCGCCCGCGCGTCCAACCACGCCGGCGGACTCGAAGGCGGGATGACCAACGGCATGCCGGTCGTCGTCACCGGCACCATGAAGCCGATCGCCACGCTGCTGCAGGGCATGCCCAGCGTCGACCTCAACACGAAGCAGGCCGGCCACTCCGAGTACGAACGCTCCGACGTCTGCGCGCTGCCCGCGGCGAGCGTCGTCATGGAGAACGTCGTCGCCTTTGAAATCGCCCGCGCCGTCCTCGACAAGTTCGCCGGCGACACCATGGCTGAACTTCTCGCCGCATTCGGATATTATCTGAATGCAGCCAGAGCCCTTCCGCTCGAAACGCCCGCCGACGTTTCGCCCGGCCTCGAAGCCGATCAGAGCGAGAACTGAATCGCGCGTGAGCGGCGTATTCGCAAACCGAGAGGACGAACAATTCAATGGATGACGCACCATCCCGGCACGTCGATGAACTGCGCAAGCAGATCTCCGAGCTTCAGCAGCAACTGGCCAGCGTGCAGCGGGGCGATCGCCACGAGCCGATCGAGAATTACACGTTCGACACCCCGGGCAACGAGACGGTCACGCTGCTCGAGCTGTTCGGCGATCAGCGCGACCTCATCGTCGTCCACAACATGGGCATGAACTGCCCGTACTGCACGCTCTGGGCCGACGGGTTCAACGGTGTGCTGGCTCACCTCGAAAGCCGCGCCGCCTTCGCGCTCGCCTCACCCGACGCGACCGTCGATCAGCAATCCTTTGCGCTGCAGCGCGGCTGGCGGTTTCGGATGGTTTCGACCGCGCACACGAATTTCACCCGGGCGCTCGGCTTCGAGAACGAGGACGGCGAACAGCTCGCCGGCCTCAGCGCCTTCACCCGAACCGAGGACGACCGCATCATCCGCACCGGCGCCGCCGAGTTCGGCCCCGGCGACTCGTTCTGCCCGGTCTGGCACTGCTTCGGGCTGCTCCAGGACGGCGCGGCGGGCTGGTCGCCGAAACTCCAGTACCCCGCACAGCCACCGGCCGCGAGCTGACCGCCAGCCGCCAGTTTGATCAACCCGGCTCCATCCGACGGCGCGGCCGCGCGCCGTGTTGCCGGGCCGCTATCCTGTCACGCATGCGCTGCATGGATCGAACCAACACGGGAGGAGGCGTGGCGCATGGCTCACGCGCTGCGCGGCCGCTGACCATCACCCTCACCGGCCTCGCCGCCCTCACCGCCGCCGGCTGCGAAACAACTGATGCCAACGATGCAACACCCGGCCCGGTCTACATCGCCGGCGAAGGCGAGTGGATCTACTGGCCGCATCGCCTGCGCGTCCACCCGCTGACGCGCGTCGTACCGGCTGGCGATTCGGACGGCGACGACATCATCGAATGCCGCATCGAATTCCTCGATCAGCACGACCATTCGAGCAAAGCGGTCGGCGTGCTGACGGTGACCGCGACCGGCGAGGACGCCGACGGCGGGCGCATCACC
>SLJD01000122.1 GCA_007135295.1 Phycisphaerales bacterium | reverse complement strand
CGAAGTGGGGCGTTCCGTCCTGTTCCGCGCGGATGGTGATGGTGCTGCCATTGAACTGGTCGAGGGTACCGAACGTCTGGTCTACGAGTTCGGCGTGGATACCAACGGCAGTGGTGAAACCAACGCCTATCGCAACTCTGCCGCCGTCGAGGCCAATGACGAATGGGAGGATGTGATTTCCGTGCGTATCGCCGTGCTTGTTGCCGGTGCCGAGGACAACGTGGTCGATGAGCCGCAGGTGATCACGTTCCCGCCGGGTGCCCAGCCCTTCACCGCCGACGATCGCCGCCTCTATCAGACCTTCACGGCGACCGTCAGTCTCAGGAATCGTCTGCCATGACATGCTGCGCCCCGCTCACTCGTCCGCATGCGCGTCTGCGCCAGGCAGGTATTGCGCTGGTCGTCGCGCTCGTCTTCCTGCTGGTGCTGACCATCCTCGGTGTCACCGCGATGCAGAGCGCCACGCTGCAGGAGCGCATGGCCGGGAATGTGCGTGACCGCAATGTCGGCTTCCAGGCTGCAGAGGCCGCGCTGCGCGCTGGTGAGGACTGGGTCGAGCAGGAGCAACTCTGGGCGGACCTCGGGCGACATGAAACGGAAAGCTTTCTCGTTCTGCGCGAGGATGAACCGGACATCAGCGACCTTGATTGTGACAACGGCAACCTGCGCACGGTGAATGTCGACGGTGTTGACCGCAATCCCTGCTTCATGATCGTCGAGTACGAATCGATTCGCCCAGTGGGCGACATGTCCGCGGACGTTTCCGTGACGGCATTCCGCATCATCGCCGTGGGTACCGGGCGCAGCCCGGATGCACGCGTTGTCCTGAGCAGCACATCCCGCTACGAAAACTGAGTTCCGGCATCCACGGATTCCGGCGAGACGGAGACAAGGCAATGAGGAAACCGCGTCGAACCCGCACAGCCGTTGCCGTGGCCTCGGGCCTGGCCCTGTACGCTGGCGCCGCGCAAGCCGAGCTCCCGATCTCGCAGGTGCCGCTGTTCCTGACGCAGGGCGCGACGCCGATCGCCATGCTCAACATGTCCAACGACCATCAGCTCTACTTCGAGGCCTATCCCGATTACGCGGATCTCACGGGCGACGGTCAGGTCAACAGTACCTACGATCACGACATCGACTATTACGGCTACTTCGATTCCTACAAGTGCTACGAATATTCGGGTGGCCAGTTCAACCCCACTCGCGTCAGCGATGACAAGTACTGCAGCGGCAGTGAGTGGAGTGGCAACTTTCTGAACTGGATCTCGATGGCGCGCATCGATGCCGTGCGCAAGATCCTTTACGGTGGTCACCGCTACATTGACGAGGCCGATGAGACGGTTCTCGAGCGCACCTACCTGCCCAATGATGCCCACTCCTGGCAGCGTTATTACGATGGTTCCGATCTGCCGCAATTGTCGCCTTTCAATCTGCCGCAGGAGACTATCGGCAGCAGTGACACCGACAACGAGCTGTCCGCCGGCACGAAGGTCTTCGTGACAACCTTCCGCGACGATGAAGTCGACACGGGCGACCAGTTGATCCTGAGGGGATCGGCGGAGCCTTCGGAGCGGTTCCTGATCGGCGTGGTGACGGCCTGGGACGGGACTACCGGCGCACTGACGGTCGAGGTGTCGGAGGACGGTGTGTCTGGATCCGGCAGTCCGGGGAGCTGGGAGATCGACAACCTCAGCCGGCGCGGTGTGACCTTCTGCAATACGACAGTCAGTGATACGCAGTTCTCGCAGAATGTTACCGATCCGCCCCTGATTCGTGCCGCGTCGGGGAACTATTCGCTGTGGACGGCCAACGAGCGCTGGCAGTGCCAGTGGTACGAAGAGGAATCACGGACGGGCCACGACAGTATGCGGATCGGGGGCATCAACTTCTCCAATGGCAATGATGCCGCCTTCACCGGCATCTTCGCCAACAGCGACAATCCCCGGCGCGATACCTTTGGTCTCGGCCAACAGGATTACAACGTGCGCGTCAGTGTCTGCGAGGAGGATTTGCTGGGCGAGGAGGACTGCAAGCGCTACCCGGACGGCAATTTCAAACCGATCGGCCTGCTGCAGGAGTTCGGTGACAGTGGTCAGATCGACTTTGGTCTCATGACCGGCAGTTACGCCCGCAACCGCTCCGGCGGCGTGCTGCGCCGCAACGTTGCATCGATGGCCGACGAAATCAATGTCGATACCGACGGCACGTTCCGCGATGCGCCGGACGATGGCGCGATCATCGATACGCTGGAGCGCTTCCGGATCTTCGGCTATGACCACGGACCCGGTTACTACAACACCGGCGGCAGTGGCGGTGATGATTGCGAGTGGGGCCAGGTCGATCCGGCCGAGGGGACCTGCACCAACTGGGGCAACCCGCAGTCGGAGATGTTCCTGGAAACGTTGCGCTACCTCTCCGGGGCGAATAGCCCGAATTTCGGGCTCGATGGCGGTAACGACCGCATTCCGGGCCTGGGGGAAGCGGACTGGGAGGATCCCCTGGGTGACGCCAACTACTGCGCCCCGACCAACATCATCAGCTTCAATGCATCCTCGACAACGGATGATTCCGACTTTGACGGTATCAGTGACATTCCGGGCGCGCCGGGTTCGGCGGCAGCGTTGACCAACGTCGTCGGCGAAGGCGAGGGCATTCACGGCAGTGAATGGTTCGTTGGCCAGGCAGGTGGCGACAACGATCAGTTGTGCACACCCAAGATGGTGAACGCCCTCGGTGATGTCGAGGGCATTTGTCCGGAGGCTCCACGCCTGCAGGGCTCGTATGACATCGCCGGCCTCGCCCACCACGCGTGGACGAATGACATGCGCCCCGATCTGCCGCAGTTCGATCAACGCTTCGAGACCTACGGTGTCTCTCTGGCGCCGGCGGTTCCGCGCGTCGACATTCCGCGTCCCGGCAGCACTGAACCCGCGGTGACCCTGCTCCCGGCCTGCCGCAACACGTCCCGGAGTGATGAGAGCAATTGCGCGATTGTCGACTTCCGCATCGTCGAACAGGATGTCGCCAACGGGACGGGTACCTTCTTCATTCAGTGGGAGGACAGTGAGCAGGGCGGCGACTACGACATGGACATGAACGGCATCCTGAGTTACGAAATCACGGATACTCAGGTCACGGTCACCACGAACGTCTTTGCCGAGTCCACGCCCGAGGTCCTGGGCTTCGGCTACGTGATCAGCGGTACCGACAACGATGGCTTCCATGTCCATTCGGGTATCCAGGGCTTCTCCATGGATGGATGCAGCAACTGTCAGGATGACGATGCCGCCACGCACCGCACCTTCGGCATCGGTGGCGGTAGCGCAGAGCTTCTGGAGCAGCCGCTCTACTACGCCGCCAAGTGGGGCGGCTTCGATCGCGATGCGGTCAACAACAACGGCCTCGTCTTCCCGGATGACGCCGAGACCTGGCAGGATCCGGAGACCGGCTTGCCGCGAAACTACTACTTCTCGGCCGATCCGCGTCAGCTTGCCGAGGATCTGCGCGATGTGTTCTCTGCCGTCGCCAGCGACATCGGCTCTGCGGCCGCGGTCGCGGCGAACACCACGCGGGTCGACACAGAAACGCTGATTTATCAGGCGCTGTTCAACAGCGAGGACTGGACGGGCGATCTGCTGGCCTACCCCGTGGATGAGGAAACGGGCGAAGTCGACGAAGCAAATCCCGAGTGGAGCGCCGCCCAGGGCATACCGCAGCCCTCGCAGCGCCGTGTCCTGTCATGGGACCGTGACAACGAAACCGGCGTGCGGCTGCAATCCTACATGGATCTTCCCGATCATCAGTTCGACGCGCTCGACGCCAGCGATCTGGGATCCGTCGAGGATCTGTTCGACTACCTGCTGCTGGGCGATCAGAGCCTCGAACAGCGTACCGGCAATGGTGACTTCCGCAATCGGATCGCGACCGTTCTGGGAGACATCGTCAATTCATCGCCCTTTGTCACACGCGGGCGCAACATGGCCTACAACGTCCTCGATGACGACGAGGGTGGCGACACCTATCGCCAGTTCCTGAGCAACAAGCGCGAGCGCGATCCGATTCTCTACGTGGGCGCCAACGATGGCATGCTGCACGCCTTCGACGCCCGCGCGTCCGGTGGCAACGAGATCT
>SLJD01000246.1 GCA_007135295.1 Phycisphaerales bacterium | reverse complement strand
TATGCGGCAGACCATCGCCCGCCGGCTGGTCGAGTCTAAGACGACCATCCCGCACTACCAGGTGACGGTGCGGTTCAACATGGACCCGCTGCTCGATTTGCGCAAGACCCTCAACGAACAGCTTGCGCCCCAGAACGTCAAACTCTCGGTCAACGATTTCATTGTCCGCGGCTGCGCGCTGGCGATGCATCAGCACCCTGAGTTCAATGCTTCGTGGGCCGAGGACGCCATCGAGGTGCACGAACGCATCAACATCGGCGTGGCGATCTCCCTTCCGGCCGAACGCGGCGGGGGACTGGTGGTCGGGACCCTGCGCGACACCGACCGGGCCGGCCTGCGCGATCTCTCGGCCCGGACGCGGGAACTGGCTGAAAAGGCCCGCACGAAGGGGCTGACCCTCGAAGAGATGTCCGAAGCGACGTTTACCGTCTCGAACCTCGGCATGTACGGCGTGGACCACTTCACGGCGATCATCAACCCGCCGAACACCGCGATCCTCGCCGTCGGAGCGGCCCTCGAGCAGCCGGTCGTTCGCGATGGCCAGCTCAGCGTCGGGCATGAGATGTCGGCGACGCTCAGTCTCGACCACCGCGTGATCGACGGCGCCATGGCGGCGGAATACCTGCAGACACTGAAACAACTCATCGAGAACCCGGCCTCCCTGCTCGTCTGACGCTCGCCGGGGTCTCGGGTCGAAAGCCGGCCACTGCTCGGGAATGAATTCCGGCGAAGCGATGTTGTTCGTGCATCGTTTCGAGCGGGCGTGGATATGGTACGGCCTGCGTCGGCCGCCACGCCCCATTGATGGAATCAGCGAATGGCCGAACAACATGGTGATGAACCGTATTCGACCCGCCGGCAGTTCATCATGGCCGGGGGCCTTGTTGGCGGAGCCGCATTTCTGGCGCCCCACGCCGTCGCGGCCGGTCGCTCGCCGGATCAGGACGACCTCGCTGCCGTCTCCGAGAACGTTGCTGGGGCGGTGGGCGAAGATTCGCCGTCTCGAATCACGATCCAGACGATCCGTGAAGCGGAAAAGGTCCTTGGCGTCGAGTTCTCGGATGAACAGCGGGAGGTCATCCGCCAGACGATTCACGATCAGCTGCGAATGGTGCGGGCGCGGCAGGTTGCGCCCCTGCCGTCCAATCATTTTGCACCAGCGACTTCGTTCGATCCGCGGCTGCCCGGATACGCCGGCAGTCCGACGCTGCTTGAGCGCCCGCCAAGCTGGTCCAGCGTGGATCCGGGGCCGTTGCCTGAAAATGAAGACGACATCGCCTTCGCTCCAGTCACCCACCTGTCGCACTGGATCCGTCATCGCGAACTGTCGAGCCGGCGGTTGACCGAAATTTATCTGGACCGCCTCGCCCAGTATGATCCGTTGCTCGACTGTGTGATCACGCGGACCGATGACCTGGCCCGTCGGCAGGCCGACGAGGCCGACCGGGAGCTGGCCGCGGGACACTACCGTGGAATGCTGCACGGCATTCCGTGGGGAGCGAAAGACCTTCTGGATACCGCTGGCATACCCACCACCTGGGGCGCCGGCCCGTTGCAGGACCGCGTTCCGGAAACGAATGCGGCTGTTGTACGCCGGTTGCATGAAGCCGGGGCGGTTCTGGTCGCCAAACTCTCTCTCGGGACGCTGGCATACGGCGACATCTGGTTCGATGGCGAGATCCGCAGTCCATGGGACCCCCGTGTCGGGGCAAGCGGTTCAAGCGGTGGATCGGCAGCGGCGACCGCGGCCGGGTTGGTTGGATTCAGCATCGGCAGCGAAACATACGGTTCGATTGTTTCGCCCTGCATGCGTTGTGGGACCGTTGGTCTTCGGCCGACGTTCGGGCGGGTGGATCGCACCGGCGCGATGGCGCTGAGCTGGTCGATCGACAAACTCGGACCGATTACACGCACAGTTGAAGATTCAATGGTTGTCCTCGATGCAATCGCGGGCCCGGTTGGCCCCGAAGCCGCTGAGCCGGCCGACCTTTCGGTGTATGACGAGCCGCTCGGCTACAACGCGTACGCACCGGTCGACAAACTGCGTGTCGGGTACGACCCGCGGTGGTTTGATGATATCGAGGCCCGCCAGCCGGACTCACAGATGCTCAATGTGCTTCGTGAACTCGGAGTGCGCATGGTTGAGTTGAAGTGGCCGCACCTGCCGTACGAATCGCTGCAGATCATTCTCTTCGCTGAGGCGGCAGGAGCATTCGAGCGGTTGACTCGGACCGGAGAGGATGCGGAACTTCGCTGGCAGGATCCGACCGCCTGGCCAAACCTCTTTCGCCGCAGCCGTTTCCTTTCAGCCGTGGATTACGTTCAGACGCAGCGGTTCCGCCGGCAGGTGATGGAAGCGTACGACGAGATGTTCCACGAGGTCGATCTGCTCGTCGGGCCGACGTACGCGGACTGGCTGCTGCTGTCGACGAACCTGACCGGGCATCCGGCGCTGACCGTGCGCACGGGATACGTCGACGATCAGCCGCACGGCACGACGTTCATCGGGCGACTGTTTGATGAAGGCACACTCTGCCAGCTTGGCCGACAGGTCGAGCAGCATCTTGACATCTGGCACGAGCGGCCGCCGATCTGACCGATCCAGGCCGACCGGAGGCCCCGAAGCGGATTTACCCGGCCGATTCACCGCGCAGGAGACGCTGGGCTTCCTGCACGTCCTTGTCGCCCCGACCGGAAACGTTGATGACAAGGTGCTCATCGGGGGACATCCGCCCGGCGAGGGCGACGGCCTCGGCAACAGCGTGCGATGACTCAAGTGCCGGGATGATGCCTTCCGCACTGCTCAACTGCTTGAACGCATCAAGAGCCTGGCGGTCGGTGACGGTGGTGTATGCCGCCCGGCCGGTGTCTTTCCAGTATGCGTGCTCCGGTCCGACGCCGGGGTAGTCAAGCCCGGCGGAGCAGGAATGCACCGGCGAGGTCTGGCCGAACTCGTCCTGCAGCACGTAGCTCATGGAGCCGTGCAGTACGCCTGGCGAGCCGTACGCAAGCGGGGCCGCGTGACCGCCGGGAGCATTCGATGAGCCGCCGGCCTCGACGCCGACAAGCCGGACCGACTCGTCATCAGCAAACGGCGCGAACAGCCCGGCAGCGTTCGATCCGCCGCCGACGCAGGCCACCACCGCATCGGGCAGCCGGCCGATCTTTTCAAGGCATTGCGTCCGGCATTCGGTTCCAATGACCGACTGAAAATCGCGCACAATCGTCGGGAACGGGTGGGGACCGACCACCGATCCGAGGATGTAATGCGTGTGATCGACTGATCCCATCCAGTCCCGCATGGCCTCGTTCGTGGCGTCCTTGAGCGTCCGCGAGCCGCTGTCGACGGTGTGCACCGCGGCTCCGAGCAGTTCCATACGGAAAACGTTGAGCGACTGGCGGCGCGCGTCCTCGGCCCCCATGTAAATCTCGCACGGAATGCCGAAGTGGGCGCATGCCGTTGCCGTCGCCACGCCATGCTGGCCGGCGCCGGTCTCCGCGATGACGCGTGTCTTGCCCATCCGCACGGTGAGCAGAGCCTGCCCGATCGTGTTGTTGATCTTGTGCGCCCCGGTGTGGGCCAGATCCTCCCGCTTCAACCAGATCTGTGCACCGCCCGCCTGACGCGTCAGCCGCTCGGCGAATGTCAACGGTGTCGGCCGACCGACGTACTCCTTGAGCAGACTGTGGAAGCGGGACCAGAACGAATTGTCCTCACGAGCGGAGGCGTAGGACTCGGCAAGTTGATCGAGGGCGGCGACAAGCGTCTCGGGAACGTATCGCCCGCCGAACCGACCGAACCGACCGAAGCGACCTCGGACGTCCGGCATCATGGGGGTGGACTGACTCATGGCACGATCGTACCACCCTCGCCGCCACGGGGGGCGCATGTCGGACTTCACCGAACGGCTCGGTCAGTTTCATTCCCCTCGCGCCGGTAAGCCGGTCTGGTTATCCGGCCTGCTCGTGGAGCGTGGCGAGAAACTCTTTTGCCCGCCGGTCAAGCTCCTCCTGCGGAACGTCTTCGACGTGAGTGGCCACAGTCCACATATGACCAAACGGATCCTTCACCATGCCCGATCGGTCGGCATAGAACTGATTCTCGACCGGCTGGATGATCGTTGCCCCGGCTCCGAC
>SLJD01000062.1 GCA_007135295.1 Phycisphaerales bacterium | reverse complement strand
CTCGGGCCGATTATCCAGGTGAACACCCTCTCTTCGCAAAGCGGTATGACCCACGCTAGATTGACAGATCCGTGGCGAAGTCGTCCAGTGCGGTAGTGCCGAACCGGGCCGGGATTGTCCGCTGCCCCATCAGAACTGATCTGATTTACGTAAAGATACGGGGCGGATGCGCGTGATATCCTTGTGGCATGCCTCAGTCACTCATCGAAAAGATCGCCCAGCACCACGCCGCGCCGGAGTCCGTCCCTGCCGAGCGGCCGGTCCGGGCGGGCGACTTCATCACGATCCGCCCCAAGCACGTCATGACGCACGACAACACGTCGGCGGTGATGGGCAAATTCAAGTCCATCGGCGCGACGCGGATTCATGATCCGAAGCAGCCCGTCTTCGCGATCGATCATGACATTCAGAATACCTCGCCGGAGAACCTCGGCAAGTATGCGAAGATCGAACAGTTCGCGCGCGAGCAGGGCGTGGACTTCTACCCGGCCGGGACGGGAATCAGCCACCAGGTGATGGTTGAGTACGGCTACGTCACGCCCGGCAGCATGGTCGTCGGCAGCGACTCGCACTCGAACCTGTACGGTGCCGGATGCTGTCTCGGCACGCCGGTCGTGCGCACCGATGCGGCGTGCATCTGGGCGACGGGGCAGACATGGTGGCAGGTCCCGCCCGTCGCGCGTGTGAATCTCACCGGACGCCTTCTTCCGGGGGTGGTGGGCAAAGACGTGATCATCGCGCTGTGCGGGCTGTACAACAACGATGAGGTGCTCAACCACGTCGTCGAATTCGCGGGCGACGGCATCGCATCGCTGACGATGGATCAGCGCATGACCATCGCGAACATGACGACGGAATGGGGCGTGCTGGCCGGGGTGTTTCCGTTTGATGAAGTGCTTCGCGAGTACCTGTACGGCCGGGCGGACTTCCTGGAGAAGCGGGGCACGCCACGCTACACGCGGGCGGACGTTGAGGCGTGGTGGGCAAAGCGCGATGAGTTGGCGGCGGATGATGACGCGCAGTACGCGGTGGAACTCACGCTCGATCTTTCAACCGTCATCCCGCACGTCTCCGGCCCGGACCACGTCAAGGTGATGGAGGCCTTGCCGAAGATCGAACGCGAGCGCGTCGCGATCAACAAGGCGTACCTTGTCAGCTGCGTCAACGCGCGTCTGGAAGACCTGCGCGAAGCGGCGGATATCGTGCAAGGCCGAACCGTGGCGGACGGCGTCGAGTTCTACGTCGCCCCGGCGTCGGCGAACGTGCAGAAGCAGGCGGAAGAAGACGGCACATGGCAGACGCTGCTTGATGCGGGGGCGATCCCCCTGCCGAGTGGATGCGGACCGTGCATCGGGCTTGGGGCCGGCACGCTTGAGCCCGGGGAGGTGGCGATCAGCGCGACGAACCGCAATTTCAAGGGGCGCATGGGAAGCCGTGACGCCAAGGCCTACCTTGGCTCACCGGCCGTGGTGGCAGCGAGTGCTGTGGCGGGCTACATCTGCGCTCCGCAGGCATATGAGCATGTCGAGGCGCGATTCGAGCTCCATCGTCCCGAGAAACGAAACGGACAATCCGGGACGCAAGGCCAGGATGGTTCGGCCGAAATCCTTGAGGGATTCCCTGATTTGATCACCGGCCGGGCACTCTGGCTTGCCGTGGATAATCTGAACACCGACGGCATTTACTCCGGGGAACTGACCTACCGCGACGATGTCACGGACGAGGAAATGGCCGCTGCGTGTTTCGCGAACTACGACCCGCAGTTCAGCAGGATCGGTCAGCCGGGCGACATCGTGGTCAGCGGCCGGAACTTCGGCACCGGCTCATCCCGCGAACAGGCGGCGACGGCCCTGCAGAAGCGCGGCATTCAGTGCGTCCTGGCGTACTCGTTCAGTGAGACCTACAAGCGCAATGCGTTCAACAACGGGTTCATGGCGATCGAATGCCCGGGGCTCGTCGAACACTTCGAAGCAACATACGGCGGGCCGCAGGGGACAAAATCCGCTGACTCTGCCACCACCGTCGGGCCGGTGATCGAGCTTGACTTTGCCGCTTCAGTCGTGCGGTGCAGCGGTCAAGCGTTCGCGTTCACACCGCTGAGCACGGTGGCGCAGGAACTGATCGTCGCTGGCGGCGCCGAAGCGCAGGTACGCCAACGGCTGGCCGGCGTGTCATGATCGTGTGAACAGCATGCAGCATGTGGACGGCGCTGGGGTTTGTCGCGTGCGCGATGGAAGGCATTCTTCGCATCGAAACCGCCGAATTGGTCGTTGAGCTTACGTCCACCCGATCGAGTAGAACACCGCGGTGAATGCCAGGTCTGCGATGATGACGGCGACGATCGTCTGCACAACGGTGCTCGTCGTTGCCCGGCCGACGCCGGCGGCCCCGCCCGTCACTTTCAGGCCGTTATAGCACGCGATCGACGCGAGAATCAGCCCGAACGCGCCGGCCTTGATCAGCCCGGTCAGAAAGTCGTGAATGACAAGCTGGTCGAGGGAATTCTGAACGTAGACATTCAGCGGAACGCCGAGAATGCCCACGGTCATAAGCGCGGCGAAGAAGACGGCCGTCAGCACACCGATTACCGTGAGCAGCACAAGGCAGACAATAGTGGCGATGACGCGGGGCAGGACGAGAAACCGGATCGGGTTCAGGGCATGCGCTTCGAGCGCTTCGATCTCCTCACCGACAACCATCGTCCCGAGTTCCGCAGCAATCGCCGCACCGGCGAACCCTGTCAGCACGATCGCCGCGACGAGGGGGCCAAGTTCACGGAAAACCGCGACGCCGACAATATTGGCGATCTTGTCCTCCTGGCCGAAGTCGGCGAGCGGCGGCTGCATTTGGAGCGCAAGAATGAAACCGATGCATGCACTGACGAGAACGACGATGCCCGTTGATCGCACACCGATGCGGACCATCTGGGTGACCACGGCGGTGCGACCGAAGCGCGTATTGCGGCGTGTGACGGCCCGTAGGAACCAGCGGATCACATCATTGAGGAGATATGCCACGCCACCAATAAGTGACAGGATCCGCATCAGCATGTCGCCGAGCGCAGCAAGCAGCCTGATGAACAGGCCGGGCGGACGGGATGCGTCGAGTTCATCAGCCATCAGTGGCTCACAGGTCAATCCTTTGGGGCGGTTCGGCAGCCATCATCAGGTTGAGACTGCCTCTTCACACGTCTCGGCAATGGTGAAGACCATGTCGAGACGGGCGATCTCAAAGATCGACCGGACCTTGTCCTGAAGTCCACAGATAATCAACTGCCCATCCGATTCCTGGGCCGTGCGCATTGCTTCAATGAGTGTCGCGACGCCGGAACTGTCCATGTATGGAACACCACTCAGATCAATGACCAGTCGCCGCGGGCGGTCCTCCTGAACGCGGGTGATCGTCTGTCGCAGGGCCGGGGAACGGCTCAGGTCGATCTCACCTTTGGGGGCCAGCAGCACGCCGTCTTCCAGGAAGGAGATGTCAACTGCAATGGACTCGGGATCATTCATGAGTGATACTCAAAGGCCAGCTTCTGGCAACGGGTTAGGAGACTGGGACGAGGGATTGGGAGGTTGCTCCCCTGATTCGGGACCGGGTGGCGACGTGGCGCCCGAACTCTCGAGCCGTTTGTGCATGACCAGCCGCATACCGCAATCGCAGCGACAGGTGTACTCCACATGATCCATCACATGGCGAATGATGTGAACGCCCAAGCCGCCGGGGCGTATTTCATCGAGGTTCCGGGGCTTGATTTCGGCGGGATCGACTTGGCGCGCTTCATCTTCAATCGTGATAAAGAGCGTCGGTGGTGTTTCGACTTCTGCAAACCAGACGCTGATCCATATCAGCCCATCATCTCGTCGGTCGTAGCCGTGATGAATCACGTTGGACAGAGCCTCATCAACCGCAAGACTGATCTGCCCGCACTCGCCCTCATCAAAGCCCATTCGGCCGGCAAAACAGCCAATCATTGCGCGGACCGATGACAGCAGCCGGGGTTGGCTGAGGATCTCCAGACGGAGGTCGGGCTGGCGGTCAGGCAAACCCACGCAGTGATCCTTCCAGGTCGAGGCCAACTGAGAAATCTCGATCGACAGGAGACTGCCGGGACTGCGGAGACACTGGTGAAGGGGACAT
>SLJD01000317.1 GCA_007135295.1 Phycisphaerales bacterium | reverse complement strand
TATCGAATGCGGGCCGGCGAGCACGCTCAAGCGTCTGATTTCCGGCCTCGCGGAACTCGGCATCGAACCGGGTGACATTGATCGCGTGCTCGTCAGCCACATCCACCTCGACCATGCGGGATCGGCCGGGTGGTGGGCCCGGCAGGGCGCGACGGTGTACGTGCATTCGTTCGGCGGGCCGCACCTGATCGATCCGACGAAACTGATCAACAGCGCGCAGCGGATCTACGGCGATGACATGCATCGGCTGTGGGGCGAGATCGAGCCGGCTCCGGCCGACCGTGTGAGAACGGTTGAGGACGGTGACGAGATGCAGGCGGGGGGCGTGACGGTTCGGGCGATCGAAACGCCGGGCCACGCACGCCACCATCACGCGTTTGCGACCGAGATCGACGGCCGGCGGATCTGTTTCACGGGCGACGCGGCGGCGATGGTCGTCCCCGGCCGATCGTACATCACCATTCCCGCCCCGCCGCCCGAGTTCGATTTCGAGCAGTGGCCCGCGTCGATTGACCGGCTTGAGCGTGAATCGTTCGACCGCCTTCAGTTGACGCATTTCGGCGCGGTCGAAGACCCGGCGTCGCATCTGGAACGACTTCGCTTGAAGCTGACGGAGCAAATGACGTTCGTGCGTGATCGGTTCAATGCCGGCCAACCGCGCGACGAGATTCTCTCGGAATTTTCGAACTGGGTGCGGTCTGATGCGCGGTCGCAGGGGTTGAGTGAGGCGGAATTGCGCGGCTTTGTGACGGATCATCTGCTGGCGATGTCGGTTGATGGCATGCTGCGATACTTCCGCAAGGCGGCTGAGGCGAAACCGCACCCGCTGCATTGAGCCGGGCAGGTGAGACCAGCCATTCCGCCACAATGTCCGGCCGCGATGTCCGGCGGCGACAGCACGTGCAGCAACGCAAGTGGCCTGAAACGATTTTCGGCTCGCGCGGAAATGCATATGCAACGTTCGGTGCATGCAATGCACGTTGCTGGCTGAGAATCCGTTGATATGTACACTGCGCGGAACACGGCGCGAGCGGGGTGTGTCATGTCGGCTGACGCGGCGACGCGTTCGCCGTTGACACAGAGGCGTTCATCTTTGCAGTTTTTCATTCATTGAGTTTCAGAACAGGAGCCACGATGTTCAGACATGTCCATCGCATGCGCACGACGCTCGCTGTGCCGGGCGCGATTGCGCTGATGGCGGTTGCGGCCGGTCCGCTCACCAGCCCGGCGACAGCCGGCAACGTCGACCTGCCGCGCTACCCCGCGATCAGCCCCGACGGTTCAACAATCAGTTTTTCCTGGCGGGGCGATCTGTGGACGGTGGATTCAACCGGCGGGCACGCCACGCAGATGACGCGTCATCCAGGCGATGATCTGCGGTCCGCTTGGAGCCCGGATGGATCGCGCATTGCGTTCAATTCGACCCGAAGCGGCTACACGAACATTTACGAGATGAACACGGACGGCACGGACATCCAGCCCGTGACGAGAACCGACCGCCGCTGCACATTGCGCAGTTACGGCACGGATGACGCGGGCAATGAAGTCATTACGTTTGACGGCAAAATCGAAGGCGATATCTACGAAGCGCTGCGGCCGTACAGCATCAGCCCGGACGGCGGCGACCCGGATCGCCTGCATGACGCGTTCGGATCGCTCCCCGTGGTCAGCCCCGATGGCTCGCAGGTCGCGTTCGCCCGTCACGGAACGGTTCGGACGCTGCGCGGAAGGGCCTACGGCTGGCACCGAAGGCATTACCGGGGCCCGGACACGCAGGACATCTGGGTTTATGACCGCGGCGATGAATCCTTCACCCAGTTGACGCATTGGGAAGGCGATGACGGCAAGCCGCGCTGGCTGGATGACGAGACGCTCGTGTTCATGTCCGACCGCGAGGATCGCACTGTCAACCTCTATCGCATGAACGTCGAAGACGGTGATGAGAATGCGGAGCGTCTGACGCACTTCACAGATCGCGACATTCACCAGTTCGACGTCTGCGCCGCCGGCGAAACGGTCGTGTTCATGAAGTGGCATGACCTGTACACACTGGATCTGACCGATCCGAACGCGGAGCCGGCCCGGCTGTCGATCTCCGCACCGGAGGATGACGACGACAACTACGAAGTGCGCAGCGTCTCACGCGAAGTCTCCGAAGCGGCACTGAGCCCGGACGATCAGGTGATGGCAACCGTCGCCTACGGCCGGGTGTATGTCCGCAACGTCGATGACCGCAGCCCGACCCGGCGCGTGACCGACGGCCACGCCCGCAACCGGTTCATCGCCTGGTCGCCGGATGGCGTCAAACTGTACTTCACGAGCGACAAGGACGGCACCGATTCGATCTACGCGGCGACGGTCTCGCTGACCCGCGGTGAACTGCGGGATCAGTACCAGGAAGCGACCGGCGGCGGCAGCACAAGCGGTGAACAGGGCAGCGTGCTGCCCGATCCCGAGGACTGGCACGACGCGATGCGGTTTGACATTGAACCGGTCGTGCAGACCGCCCACAACGATCAGGAACCGCACCCCTCGCCATGCGGGCGTTTCCTGTCATTCAACCGGGACCGTGGCAACATCATGATTCTCGACCTGCAGTCCGGCGAGACCCACAAACTCGTCGATCACTGGGATCGGAACATCGACTGGCGGTTCAGCCCGTGCGGCCATTACGTCGCGTACTCAGCCAATGACCTGGACTTCAGCGCGAACGTCTACGTCGTGCCCACCGACGGCTCAGAGGACCCGGTCAACGTCTCCAGCCACCCGCGCAACTGCATCAATCCGCGGTGGTCGGCGGATGGCAAGATTCTTTCGTTCCGTTCGAACCGCGAGCGATCGGGGCGTCGCCATCCGCATTACGACCTCTATGCGGTGTACCTTGATCGCGACCTCGACGGCCTGTCCCGTGAGGAACTGGACGAGTATTACGAGCAGGCGAGCAAGGCCGCCGAAGATCGTGAGCCGCTTCCGGTCGACCCGGCCGAGCGGGAGATTCGTGAGAAGCCGGACCTTGACCTGAAAGACGCGTACCGGCGTGTGCGTGAAATCTTCAACAACGAGGAAAGCGTCTCGAACAACGAGATGACGCCGTGTGGGAGATACCTGCTCTTCAACGCGCAGATCGACGGCAGTTGGAGCGGGTACTCGATCCGATGGGACGGCAGCGGCCGTCGGCGGCTGGGCAACAACGTGAGCATGCAGCACGTCAACCTCACCGGCGACAAGCATGTCTTCGTCCGAAGCAGCCGGGCCGGCACGTCCGGGCCGCGCGGCGGCGGATACGACTATTACGACATCAGCGATTCCCTTCGAATCGATCTCGAAGCCCAGGCCCGGCAGAAGTTCAATGAGATCGCCCGCACGCTCGGCGACCTGTTCTATGAGGCCGACATGACCGGGCTCGACTGGCCGCAGGTGACCGAGGATTACCTGGACCTCGCCCGCCGCGCCCGAACCACGGAAGAGTTCCGGTACGTCGGCGTGCGGTTCTTCGGCGAGCTTGACCGGTCGCACCTCGGGTTCGGCGGCAAGGGAGAGTACCGCGGTTCGAACCGTCAACCGATGGGCCGGCTTGGCACGGAACATGAACGGGTTGAACTGCCCGGCGGCCGGCATGGCTACCGCATCACGCATGTCCTGCCCGAAGGGCCCGCTGAGATCGGGTCGATGAAGCTCGAAGTCGGCGACGTGATCACACAGATCGAACTCGAACCGTTCGAGCAGCGCGATACGCTTGAATCGCGCCTGCAGGGCCGGATCGGCGAGGAGACGATCGTCACGGTTCAGCGCACGCGCGACGGTGGCGAGGAGGTTGAACTTCACACGATTCTTCGGCCGATCAGTTGGGGCGCGCAGTTCCGTCTGCATTACGACGACTGGACGCAGCGCAATGCGGACCTCGTCCGCGAGTGGTCCGACGGCCGCGTCGGCTACGTACACATCCGGAGCATGAACCAGCCGTCGCTCGATACGTACCTGCGTGACCTGTACACCGCGATTGATCGAAAGGATGGCCTGCTCATCGACGTGCGGAACAACGGCGGCGGCTGGACGGCTGACCGCGTCCTTGCGGCGCTGACCCCGCAGCGCCACTCGTACACCATCCCGCGCGGCGCCGACCCGGACGAGACGGGCCACTAC
>SLJD01000281.1 GCA_007135295.1 Phycisphaerales bacterium | reverse complement strand
TGTCCTCGCCGCCGCTGTGAATGTCGATCATGCCGCCGGTCTCCCGGCCGAGCAGGTGCTGCGCCATGACCGAGCATTCCAGGTGCCAGCCGGGGTATCCCTCGCCCCACGGGCTCGGCCAGCGCATGAGGTGACTCGGGTCGGGCTTCCAGAGCATGAAGTCCGCCGGGTGCTTCTTGATCCGCTGCGTTGCCGAATCGACGCGCCCGCCGGCCCCGCTGCGCAGATCCTCAAGCGTGTTGCCCGACAGCCGACCGTACTCCGGAAACGACTGCACGTCGAAGTACGCCACCCCGTCGTCGGCGACGTACGCGTGGCCGCGTTCGATCAGCGTCTGCACGAGTTCGATCATCTGCTCGATGTACTGCGTCGGCCGGGGCAGCAGTTCAGGATGCTCGTCCGCTTCCTCGGCCACCCTGACGCCGAGCGTTCGCGCGTCGGCGATGAACGCCTCAGCGTAAAAGTTCGCCACCGAGTACGGATCGGACGGATCGACGTCGCCCGCGTCGGCCGGAAGCTCGCCGGACTTCTTCGCCTCTTTGAGCCGCTCGGCCGCGACTTCCATCTTGTCCTCGCCGGCCCCGTCCGCCGCCTGGTCATCGGTCATGTGCCCGACGTCGGTGATGTTCATCACGTGCCGGACCTCGAAGCCGAGCAGTTCAAGCGCCCGGCGGAGCACGTCCGCATTGAGAAACGACCGGAAGTTGCCGATGTGCGCGTAGTCGTACACGGTCGGCCCGCAGGTGTAAAAACTCACCCGCCGGCCCTCTGGATCGAGCGGGACGAAGGTCTCCGGCTGACGGGTGAGCGTGTTGTACAGTCGCATGGCCATGGGGCAAACAGTACGGAAGGGCGGCGCTGGAAACAACCCGCGATCAGCCGCCGGCCGGCGGGCCGGGCCGGTCGTCCGGACCGTCGGTTGAGGAGGAGGGGGACGGAGATGACGCGGGCTGCTGCGGCGACGGCGAATCCCCCGCCTCGCCGTGGCCGAAGCGCGGCCGGCGGGGCCGGGCCGGCTCGCCGATGCAGATCTGACCGGCCGGCAGGCGGTTGAACGCGCTCGAACGCGCCGCGAGAAGCGACCCGTCCTCGACCGTCACGCCCGGGCCGACGAACGCGTCCGCCGCGATCCACACATCCCGGCCGATTCGAATCGGGGTGCGGATGATCGGCATGTCGCGCTGCTCATACGCGTGCGTCCCGGCGCAGAGGTGCGAGTACTGGCTGATCCGCGTGCCGGACGCGATCTGAATCGCCCCCATGCAGTTGAGGATCACGCCGTGCTCAACATGCACGTCCGACTCAATCGTCAGGTTCCACGGGAAATCGATCCGCACGCTCGGGTGAATGAACACGTTGCGGCCGATCGTCGCGCCGAACCGCCGGAGCACGAACATGCGCCACGCATTCGCCCACGCCGGCGTGAACCGGAAGAGCACGAGCCGCATCGCGTTCCACAGTGAACACGCCAGCCGCTCGGGCCCGCTCTGCATGAGAAAGATCCGATCGCGCGGCTTGGGGGCGACGGTCTGGTGCGGCCCGCCGTCCGTGCCGTCCGCGCCGGCAGCGGTGGTCTCGCGCGGGGGGTCGCTCATCGCAGCACCCGTTCCTTGATGGGCTTGGCGGGATTGCCCACGCAGACCTGGCCGGCCGGCAGATCCTTGTACGTGCTCGACCGCGCGCCGACCACCGACAGGTCCCCGATCGTCACGCCCGGCCCGATGAACGCATCCGCCCCGACCCACACGTCATCGCCGAGCACCACCGGCGTGCGGAGGAGCCGGAACGTGTGGTCCGCGTAATCATGCGTCCCGGCGCAGAGGTGCGAGTACTGGCTGACGATTGTGCGCCGACCGATCCGGATCGGGCCGAGACTGTACAGAATCGCGTAATCGCCGACCGTCGCGTCCTCGTCGATCTCGATCATCCACGGCACTTCGATGTTGACGCTCGGCCGGATCGCCACCCCCTTGCCGACCTTCGCCCCGAACATTCGCAGCAGCCACGCGCGGAAGCCGTACCAGTTGTGAAAGCTCACGCGGAAGATCGGCTTGCCGACGAGCATCCAGATCGCCCGGCCGACTTTCTCGCGGAACGTCCAGGGGCTCGCCTCGGGCTGCATCTGCGTCGGCGGCTCGCCGCCGGGCCGCTGGTCGCGGCCCTGAAGCTCGGTCGGCACGACGGGGTCATCTCCCTCCGCCTCCGCGAGGCCGCGAACCGGCCGGCCGGCCGTCGCCGTCGACGCAGGCGAGCCGTTCGCGCTGACGACCGCATCGCCGGCCCGCGCGGGCCTGGCCTCGGCGTCGACCTGTTCGCGGTGGCGTTCGTCAGCGGCGCGGCGAATTTCGCGCAGCTTCATGGACACGAGTGAGTCGTAAAGACTGATAAACTTGCAGAACTCCAGCCCCGCCTGCCCGTCGAGGATCCCCAGCCGCAGAATGTACATGTACAGGAACCGCCACAGGCCCGGCATCGGCGCGTGAGGCATGACATGCCGCTTGAGCCACCGCCGACGCCGCGTGTCGCTCGTCACGTTCGCGGACTGCGACGGCTGCGACTCGCCGCTCATCTCGTTGTAGATCGTTCGCGCTTCCAGCGTGGAGTACCGGTTGTGCTTGGCGAGGTAATGCTCCAGGCCGCGCCGATCGTGGTGCAGCATCGGTGCGCGGATGTAACCGACCGGATCGTCAATGATCACATGCTCATGCACCGCCCGGTCTTCGTACCACCCCTCGCCGCGCTTGAAGAACCGCAGGTTCCAGCTCGGATAGTACCCGCAGTGCCGGATCGGACGGTTGAGAAAGTACGTCAGCCGGTTGATGTAAAAACCGTTCTCCGGCACGTCGTCGACCGGCCTGGACGCGATGTCGACGAGGTTCTTGCGCACGTCATCGGTGATGACCTCGTCCGCGTCGACGATAAGAATCCACGGCGATTCGAACGGCAGGTTCTCCAGCCCCCAGTTCTTCTGCCGGGCGTACCCCTCCCAGTCATGGTGGACGACCTCGGCCCCGTAGCTCCGGGCGATGTCCGGCGTGCCGTCCGTCGAACCGCTGTCGATCACGAACACCTTGTTCGACACCCCTGCAGCGCCCGCAGGCAGTGCGGCAGGTTCAGCGACTCATTGAACGTGATGATCATCACATCGATCATGCTGGTCGACACCGATCGGCTCCCTGGTCAGACGCGGTCCGGCCGGCGGCGATCAGCGCCACGACGCGCAGCCGCACGCCGGCCAACCGCCCAGTTTACCTTATTGGCGATCATCCCCACCCGGTTGAGTTGATTCCGCGTCACGGGTCGCCGGCCCGCCCGTTTCAAGCCCGAAATCCCCCGGGCCGAGCTTCCGCTCCCGCGTGAATCGGGCCGGCGTGCCGCTACACACCGACCAGGCCGGCAGGTCCGAAAACACCGCGGATCGCGCCCCGACCACCACGCCGTCCGGGATCGACACCCCCGGCGCGACGAACACATCCGCCGCCACCCACACCCGCCGGCCGATCGTGATCGGCATCGGCACGAGCGGATGGTCCACATCCTCAAAGTCATGCGTCGCCCCGCAGAGGTAACTGTACTGACTCACCGTGGAATGCGATCCGATGCGGATCGTCTCCACGCAGTACACGTCCACATCGTCCGCCACGCACGCCCCGGCGTCCATGACGAGGTTCCACGGCGCCCACACCCGCGCCCGCGGATAGACCCGGGCCGTCGGATGCAGTCTCGCCCCGAACAGCCGCAACAGCACGTTCCGCCACCGGTGGGCCGGCCGGGGGCTCGGCCGGAACGCGACGGCGTACACCACTGCCCACGCCACCCGGCCGATCCGGTTGCCCAGCGAATGCGGGCTTGACGGTCCGTCCGACGAAGCGGCGTCAAACGAAGCGGCCGCGGCGGAATCGTCCGTCGCGTCGGACGTGATGGATGGCGACTGGCGGTTCATCCGGCTCCCACTTCCATTGATCGTGTACGGCTTGCGGGCCCATCGCCTCGCCCGGCCGGCGCGATACGCCGACATGCCGCCAACCGCACGCTCCAGAGATTCATCGGCCAACAGTGCATCGCCCAACAGGTCATCGGCCAACAGGTCATCGGCCCAATCAGCCATGGTACGGCAGCGATCACGGCACCGAAATGCCAAGTC
>SLJD01000412.1 GCA_007135295.1 Phycisphaerales bacterium | reverse complement strand
GCAATGCCGACCCGCTTTTTCATGCGCAACCACACCATTCGCCCAGACATGGGCATGCTGTCACATTGAACATTCCTGATGCATCTGGCCGGCAGTTGCGCGACAGGCCTGGCATATCTCGCAATTCACCGATTGGCAGGCACTTATGGATCTCGCCCCTGCCGCAACGCCGGTCGTCTGGATCGGGGGCCCTTTCCCATTTTTCAAGAATCTGACCATGAACGACTTGCCGCGGGTCAACGACCGTATAACCTATGGATGTCGGTTTGGCGTCGCTGCCAACCGGCTGCAGTGGAAAGGCGGCTGGGCCGCCTGACTGCAAGGAAGGAACAGTTCTGAGCTTTACCCGAGAATTGAGAGAGAGGAGAGGCACATGATTCGGACGAGTCAAGGCACAATGGGATGGGTGTTGGTTGCTCCGCTGACCCTGACGGTTGCCGCATCCGCAGACTATTTCCAAGGAGATGATTACACCCATGTCGGGGATCCGTTCGGCGCGGAAGACGCCCACGTCGATATCCTCAACAACATCTACGGTGATATCGGTGGTGACTTTTCGCCGACCGGCGACGCGGAGGCAACCGGGTCCACCTGGACAATCTACGAGAACAACGAGCTTCGGCTTGAGCGTGTGCTCGACGTACCGAACAACGAGAGCGGCAATTCCAGCCCGATGAACCTCGCCGACCCGTCTATGACGTCGGGCGACCAGATCTGGCAGGATGGCATCGTCAACGTTCGGGCCGAAGCGAAGTTTGCTGAGTTCCACGGCGAATTCGGCTACCTGCCGGGGACATCCGGCACCGACAACTTCCAGTCACTGTTCAGCGTTGACCCCGGTGTGTCCGGCTACGACGTCGATGGCTCTGCCACGTTTTCGATCGACGGCAACTTCCGCTGGGGGTATGACGTCGAAGAAACGCAGCTTCTGTCCTCGAAACAGGACGACAACCCGGACGGCCAGGACTACATGGTGACTTACCGCGTCACCGATCTGGACGGCAACAATCCCGAGTTTAACAACGGGCTGCCGGTCTTCCTGCTCTTCTGGGAAGACTTCCCCGGGTTCGATTATGACTACAACGATCTCGTGATCGAACTTGCAGTCATCCCCCTGCCCGCTCCGCTGGCCATGGGCTTGCTCGGGCTGGCCGGAGTTGCGGTCGCCCGTCGACGCATGAAGAAGGCCTGACCGAAACCGCTTCACTTTGCAGCAGAGTTTTGCGCGGGTCGGCCCATCGGGGCCGGCCCGTGTTCTTTTTGATCGAGGTATGTCAGCCACTGACCGCTGCGCCGGCACGCCCGGCCACCTGTCGAATGTGCCACGGCCACTTTTCTCCGTGTCCCCCCGTCAGGTGTCATCCGGCAGTGGTGTGAATGTCGCGCCGGTCTCCACGTAGAAGTTCGCCAACTGGTTCAGAGCGATGTCTTCTGCTCGCTGGCCTTCATGCATCGTTACCCAGACTGGTACCGCCAGGTTCATCAGCAGTCGGTTCCGTTCCTTGTCGACCGCAAGCGCTCGCCCTTGAACAATGCGCGGCACGCCATAGACCGGCTCGATGTACAAGCCGCCACCGTGAGCATTGTGCATCCGCAGGGCCTTTGCTTCGATCACGCCATAGATCCGCTTGCCAGGCGGCGTCGTGATCTGGCTTGCAGGAACGGTGGGCACAAGGTGGAGTTGATAGTCCGTATTCGGAATCGCCAGCACAATGCGGCGGTCGTCAACCGATACGAGACAGCCGCAGGCCAGTTCCCTGCTTTCAATTGCCGATGCGTTCACCTGTTGCTCCTGCTGCATCATCCGAACAATTGGATCGCTGCCGGCTTTCCCCTGGAACCGGCAAAGCCGCCATGATACCCGCCACCACCACCGGTTCGCCACAGGCTTCTTGTCGGGCCCTGCACTCAGAGCACGGGCGGGGTGGGCGGCGACACCGGCGACGACCGGGCCATCTGCAGGAAATTGGCGAGAAGCACCGGCCCTTCAACCGTTAAAAAGCTCTCCGGATGAAACTGCACACCTTCCATCGGAGCCGATTCGGGGGCATCGTCCGAGCCGGAACCATTCCATCGCAGGCCCATGATCTCGCCTTCATCTGTCCAGGCACTGACTTCGAATGCTTCCGACAGAGTTTCCCGATCCACAATCAGAGAGTGGTATCGGGTGGCGACGAACGGATCGGGCATGCCGGCGAACACCCCCCGCCCATCATGGTGAATCAGTGATGTCTTCCCGTGCATGAGCACCTCGTGGCGACGAACGACCATCCTGTGCACGTGGCCAATCGTCTGATGGCCGAGGCAGACGCCGAGAATCGGAACGCGACCACGAAACGCCTCGATCAACTGGGGGCAGATCCCCGATTGAAGCGGCGTGCACGGACCGGGCGACAGCAGCAGATGCGTCGGCCTCAGGCCGAGAGCCGTTTCGACGGACAGTTGATCGTTCCGATAGACATGGACATCCAGCTCCGGCTCGATTTCCCCGAGCCGCTGAACGAGGTTGAAGGTGAACGAGTCGTAGTTGTCGATAAGCAGCAGTCGCACAGCCCGGCATTGTATGGCGTCAACGCCAATGCGACGAGGCACAGGGGCAGCCCCATCGGCTTACGCCAGCGGTGAAACGGCCCCCGAGGCGACGGAGATTCGCCTCGGAGGCCGCGGGGCCGGGCCGGCCCGGGGGAGGAGCCGACCCATCATGAGGAGCACGCATGACCATATTGCGTTTACCGGCGGATCTCAGTCGCTGCTGGACCCGTCGCCTTCGTAGAAATTGTCGTCCTGCTCCGGCGGCGCCTGATTGCGTTGATGGTGTTCGAGCAGCCGGCGGAGATAGGCGTTCTCCCGCTTGGTGGCTTCGAGATCGAACACGAGGTACTTCACGCTCAAACGCAGGTGATCAAGCGACTCCTGAAGTTCCGCCATTGATGACTCAAGACGATCACGGCGCTGCTGGCTCTTCTCCGTGTTATCCCGCATCCGCTGCTGCTGGGCCTCGGGCAGGTTCTTGACTTTGTCCATCAGCTCAGCGAGCTTCTCCTGAAAGCGGCGTTCGTCCATAATGCTCAGTCCTTCTCTTCTCTTGTTACCTGTCCCCCGACCGGGCCGACCGACACGGCCGACGATTTCCGGCGGGACAGAGTGACAGGCAACAACGATCGCGCCGCGACCGGAGCCGGTACCATGCCAAAGTCGAAAAATCACGAGCAGAGGGGTCAAGGGGGCGCTATTACAGGACCACCGCTGGGAAGGCGGCCGGACAGTCGCGCAGGATGATGCCGGGAATCAACGTCGGGCGATGAGACGATGCACCATGGCCACACCTGATGCGGGGGCATTCGCCGACACGCGTTCAATGACTGTGGCGTCCCATCGAAGGTCACGGAGCAGGCCGGCCAGATGCGCATCGCGGGCAGCCGCCCATCGGTCAAAGAAGGCCTCAAGTTCCTGGCGGGAGAATCGCTCAAGCGGATCGTCGAGGCCAGTCTGCGCGACCGCCCAATCCATAAGTCCCCGGCCATGCCGCTCAAATCGGTAGAGATCCAGCGTGAATGAAAGTCTCTGTTCGAGACTTGCAAACGGATCCCGCGCTTCCATAGGAAGCGAAGTCATCAGTTCGTCCAGTTTCTGGCGGGCGATCGGACCGAGCCAGTCGTCGGAATCGAGCGAGCTCCAAATATCGAAGCCTTCTTCTGTTGGATCAAAAGGGTCGCTCGCTCCCGTGGAACTGCCTGCAACTGAAGTGGACGATTGATCGAGAATCTCCAGTGCATCCTGCACGCCGGTCAGCGTCTTCACACCAGCATTTGCAAATCGAACGGTCAGCCGCTGCGTCGAAACCTGACGCTGCATAACGCGCTCGGCACGAACAATCGTCCCCGTCCCCCACTCAGGGCGCTTTCGATGTCGCACCTTCTGACCGGCTGAAAGATGTTGCTCGGACTGCGGGCTCATTGATGCTTCCTGATCGTCAACTCGTTTCGCTGCAATGATGCTGACTTGAGACCAGCTCCTATCCCGGTCAACAGTCATTGCCATCGCCGGCTCCGGATATGCTGACCGGTCACTGGATCAGCACGGACAGATGGTAAATTGAACGGGCGTGCATTCCCCTTCTGCTGCACCAGATCACGTGACAGATCCGG
>SLJD01000358.1 GCA_007135295.1 Phycisphaerales bacterium | reverse complement strand
TCGTCCATCGGTGCGGGGAACGTGCCTTCCTCGTGCTCGACCCACACGACGAGGTAGAACTGACCTTCGACTTCAACGGTTGGCACGATGAACGTCTGCAGCGTGTCAGTGTCGATCGCGCCGCCATCAACCGTTGCCTCATCCTGCCAGATGACGCTGCCAGGGCCGTCTCCGGTGTCTTCCATGATGGCGAGGCCGACCGGGTCGCCGTCCTGCACGCCGATCGCATCGCTGCCGGCGTTGCCGTACGTCGTGGCGATGTTGACGATCTCATCGCCATCGCCCGCGTCATACCGTTGAGCCCAGCCGATAACGCCGCCGTCAGTCAGGCCGAGGGCGTTGGACGTCACGCCGATGTCGTACTGGTATTCCGCTTCAATGACGCTGATTTCGCAGAGGTCGCCGCAGAAGTCTTCAGCTAGGCTGGCGCATCCTGAATCCCAGGTGAAGCAGCAGCCGAGATCGATGTCGCAGACAATGTCTTCGCATTCCGGATCATCGCATCCTTCACCGCCATGCGCTTCGCAGCAGTTGCTCAGCGGCTCGGGGCAGAGACTGTCGCCGTCCGGATCGGGCTCGCACATTTCGACGGTGGCGACGTATTCGTTGTTGCCGGCGTCGCAGGGAAGCCCTTCAAAGAACGCCGGCGCGACGAACAGCCAGTAATCACCGGGCTGCAGGCAGGTGGTCGTGCTGGCCTGCTCGCCAACCGCCGATGAAATCACTTCGGGCTCATCGCAGTCGCCGCCGACGATGATGACGGCCGCCTGGAACTGTGCTTCAATGCTCCAGGTAACGACCGTCTGCTCATCCTCAATGGTGAACGGGTACCAGTCGGTGTCGCGAGTTCCGGAATCCGGATCGTTGGGATCCTGAAGTTCCGCCCAGGCTGAGCCGCACACACTGTCGCCGCACTGCAGTTCCGGGCCGAACATGGGCGTGTCCATGTTGCAACCGTTGGTGAGCTGCTCGCCGCACGGCTCGCCTTCGTCAAGTGCGTCAGGCGGGCAGAATTCATCCGGGCACTCGCCCCATGCGGCGAGCAAGGTGCCAAGATCCGCGCCGCCGACGTTGCCGTCGCCGGTGAGGTCTTCGGGACAGTCATCGGGGTCAGCGCACTCGCCCCACGCCGCAAGCAGGGTGCCGAGGTCTGCGCCGCCGACGTTGCCGTCGCCCGTGAGGTCTTCCGGACACGTGGCCCCAGCGATCGAGGCAACACCGAACGTTACCGCCGCCGCTGTACTCAGAATCAGGGGTGAGAACAATTGCATTAACGGTCTCCTTTCATCTTCTTCGAACTCCGCGAGTTCTGGTGGAACGTGTGGGGGACTCTCACATTCTCTTTGCAGCATTATTGATGCACGACGCCGGGGCAGTGTAACCCCCCAGAAGCGGCCGGAACGTGCAAGTTTTATGATTTTCCACACGAGAATTTGACTCGATTCTGCAAATGGCTGGCGTGACGGCGTTTGCACCGTTGCCGGCTGGAGGCCAGTAAACGGTTTTTCGGGAACAGTTCGAAGACGCACGTGGCGCCCGACTACCGGGACGCTGCCAAAGTGGGGCGGCTGCCTGTCAAAGACAACGCCCCCGCCCGGGAGGCGGAGGCGTTCAGCAGTGTGTGACGGTGGCCCCGGTTTGTTCGCAGCGGCTATTCGCAGAAGAGGGTCACGCTGTACTCATTTTCGCCGCTGTCGCATGGATAACCATCGAAGATTCCGACGCCATTCTCCTGTCCCATCGAGACGAAGACGGCGTACGTGCCGGGCTCAAGTTCCGCTGTCGCGATTCCGACCGAGCACTCGTCGTCGGAATAGGCGATCTCGCTGACAGCGGTGCATGCCGGCGAATCCGGGTCTGACAGGTCGACCTCTGCCAGAATGACGTGGCCCGGGAACTGCGATTTCAGCTTCGCGGTGTACGCGCCGGCCTCGGTCACTTCGAAAAGGAACCAGTCCATGTCGCGTGTGTTGTTCTTCGCCCAGGATGTTCCGCAGATCGTCTCCCCGCAGGAGATGCTGCTGAACAGGTTGTCGTCGCTGTTGCAGCCGCCGTTGTGATCTTCGCCGCACGGCTCTCCTTCGTCGGTCGCGTCAGCCGGGCAGACATCGCATCCCGGGGATTCGCACAGACCTTCGCCGTCGGGGTCGGGTTCGCACATTTCCAGGGTGGCGACGTACCGGTTGCTTTCACCGTCGCAGGGGAGGCCTTCGAATGATGCCGGTGCGATGAACAGCCAGTAGTCGCCCGGGGGCAGGCAGGTGGTGCCGCCGGCCTGTTCGCCAACGTCTGAGAGAATGACTTCAGGGTCGTCGCAGTCGCCTCCGACAATACTGGCCACCGCTTCGAATTCCGCCTCGACGCTCCATGTCACTTCGGACTGTTCATCGTTGATGGTGAAGGGGTACCAGTCCGTATCCCGCATGCCGGAGTCCGGATCGCCTGGATCCTGAAGCTCCGCCCAGGCGGTTCCGCAGACGCTGTCACCGCACTGCAGTTTCGGGCCGAACATCGGCGTGTCCATGTTGCAGCCGCCGGTCAGCGACTCGCCGCACGGCTCGCCCTCATCCAGCGCATCCGGAGGACAGAACTCATCCGGGCATTCGCCCCATGCGGCGAGGAGTGTGCCGAGGTCGGCGCCGCCGACGTTGCCGTCACCGGTGAGGTCTTCGGGGCAGTTGTCCGGGTCGGCGCACTCGCCCCATGCCGCGAGAAGCGTGCCGAGGTCGGCTCCCCCGACGTTGCCGTCGCCGGTCAGGTCTTCGAAACAATCCGCTGAAGCGATGGTCGCAATGCATGCGAGCGCAGCGCTCGTACACAGTACACGTTGAGTTAAAGCAGCAATCACAGTGCATCCTCCACCTTCAGTTCTCGTTCCTTGTCGGATCCCGTCAGGGCAAGTACATGCTTGCACGCACTTCGAGATAAAATATTGACGATACGTGTTGGGCAATTGAATGTAAAAGGAAAAATGCCGATTTGAGCAGGCGAACCGAAAAGGAAGAAGAGCAAAGGCTGATAATGTGGTAATCCTGCGAAGCAGGGAAGCGGGGCCAATTCTGAGGCGTTAAACTCGTCGCTCCATTCATGCCGGATACTGACTTCTTCTCGATGCACCTCGAACATCGCGCGTTCGTCGTGGCCGCGAAGGCGGCCATTCAGCGTTCCAATTCTGGCCGCCTCGCCTTTCGGGATGTTGCGGGCAGCACGTGCTCGAAGAACTTCTTGAATCTTCATCAAGCGATGGCCGCAGGGGATGGGGAAAGAAAAAGCCCCCGGCCGCTCGGCCGGGGGCGTGTGGTCGTGAGTTGCAGCGTGGTGCTGCGTTGCTGAACGAATCAGCGATCGATGGTTACTCCGGATAGGAGTTCCGGATGGCCATCGTCATCTCAGCGTTCCAGGGGGTGGTTTCGAGCAGGACGGTGGTTTCACCGGTCTCGGTATCCCACTGGACGTAGTAGCCCTCGCCGCCGCCGGAGTACAGGGTGGCGTAGAGGGTGTCGGTCTCACGGTCCATGCTGATGCCCTGGGCGAAGTTGGTGGTGAAGCCGTGTTCGCCGATGAAGGTCGCGTCAGCGTTGTCCCGATCGATCTCGTACAGGCCGTTGGCGCTGATCGAGTGGCCGTACATCGTGCCGTCGCTGGCAATCGCGATGTCAATCATCAGGCCAGCGTCGGACGGATAGTCACCGACGAGCGTCGTCTGGGCGGTGTTGATGTCGATGGTGTACAGCGAGGAACTGGATGACGCGTAGACGGTGCCGTCCGGCGCGAACGCCAGGCCGCCCATGGTGGATTCACCAGCCGCATCGCCGGAGATGGTGGCGACCTCGTTGAACTCGCCGGTTTCAAGATCGATGGTCACGAGGACGTTGGGCTCCGGATCGGGGTCGATCCCGTAGAGGGTGTCCGCGTCGAGATCGAACTCCATGGCGAATAGACGGTCCCCGCCTTCGGCGATGATGTTGCGGTCATCGAGGCCGGCGATGCCCAGGTCCATGGTGAAGAACAGGTTGGTGCTACGCATGTTGATGACGTAGACGGTCGCGTCGTTGATCTCGACATCGCAGATGTCGCAGACGTCACGGGCGATCATCGCGCAACCGGCGTCCCAACTGCTGGAGCAGCAGAACGGATCCTCGCCGCAGACGGAG
>SLJD01000011.1 GCA_007135295.1 Phycisphaerales bacterium | reverse complement strand
GCGCCGCGGCGCTGCACAGCGCCATGTTGAATGTATAAGAAAATCGGTGGGAGACCACGGTCATGAGAGACTCCTGGTGGACTCGGGTCTGGCGAATCGAGACGGCCCGCTCACTGCCCCACCCCGCCGCCCGCCTCACCGGACAAATCGAGGTGAAACCGACCGGCGATGCCGGGGTCAAAGCGGTTTCGCTCGGGGTCGATGTGCACTTCGCTGAATCGCCGTGTGCTGACGCTGCCGTCGACGAAGCCGTAGTTGCTGCGCGACTCCCACGACTGGCGCGGCCCGCCGTGCGCGTTCGTCTGGATGTAACTCTCCGCGACGACTTCCGCCGCGGGGGAATACATCCACTCGTACGGGTGAATGTGGTCCGAGCCGGCGAACTGGTTGGCGGTGTGCGTGCATTCTTCCGGCGGGTCGAGGCAGCCCCAGGTCATCATGACGATGTGAACCGTCGCCGCCGGGTTCGGAATCGCGGAGAGGCGGCGGTATTCGCGATCGGGATCGGGCGCGTAGGACGTGAGAAAGTCGTTGAGCCCGTAACTCGTCCGGCGGAAGCGGTCGTTTGTGCCCGGCAGCGGCGTGCCGGCGTCGGGGTCGCCGTCGCCGGTCGTATCGCGCCCCCAGAACGGGCTTTCGTCGACGGGCGAGCGGAGCACGAGTTCGGTGTTGTACTCCTCGCGGAGCGTGTGAATCCACGCGTCCGGCGATTCGAGCCCGCCGTGCGGCAGGCCGGCATCGATCAGTTGACCGCGGTGGTCGTGGGCGTAGGACTGGGCCGCCTGCAGTATGCCGCGGATCTGCGTCTGGCAGACGGCGGTCTGCCCGCTGGCCCGAAGCCCCTGCAACGCGGGGAAGGCCAGGCCGACGATCACGAGGATGATGGCAATCACCACGAGCAGTTCGGTGAGCGTAAAGCCGCGTCGGAACATCTCGTATTTCCTGACGAGTGACAATTCATGAAACCTGGCGCTGGCGCCGGATGCGGCGTGCCGCAGAGCAGGCATCGCATCTGACAGACAGCTTCACGGGCCGCGATTGATGACGCTCGCCATGCCGCCGATGGGCCGAGCCGCTCAGCCGCGAAACGTCTTGCGCGATCTCGCAGCGCGGGCAGGCGACCGGGGAGCTCGGGTGGGGTCAATGCGCGGGCGCCGCGTTCAACAGTCAGGCGGAGCGAGAACGTATGGCCGGCGCATCAATCGCGGTCGAATGTGGTGGGTTTACGCCGGCGGGCCGCGGGGCCGGGCGGGGGACTCGGCCGGTCGGGTGGTCGGCGTGGCGGGGTCGAGCCGCCGGTCGGCGATTTCAAGCCGACCGATGCCCGGCAGGTCGTCAGCGAACGGCCACTCGCCGAGCGTGTGGCTGACGAGCACGCTGCAGAGCAGGCACGTCGCCGGGGACTCGGGCGTGCTGTCGCGGTCGTCGTCGCTCGGGTCCGCATCGCGGGTCCGGCCCGCGTCGCGGCCGGTCGACAGGGGGGGCTGGTCGCTCGCTCCATCGGCCGGGGCGGTCGAGCATGCGAGGGCGGTGCCGTCCGAGCCGCCGGCGTCGTGGCCGCAGCACGTTTCCGCGCAATCGCCGTGTTCGAGCGTAAGGTGGGCGAAGCGGGCGGCCCCGCTGCCGACCCCGAGCACCACGCACACGGCAAGGATTGTCACGAAAACATTTTTCACGGGACAGTATTGTATCGAGCGTCGGGCGGCTGTCAAGGGTCTTCGAAAGAAAATTCAGCCACGCTGTCGAGTTTTTCTTCGTCTGCTGAGGCGATACACTCCCTTCTGTCTTGGGGCGGCCGCGGTCGGAAGCCCGGCTGTGGGAGTCGTTCGAGCCGCGGCACGGCTGCTGACGTACGCCCGCCCGATACGCCGTCTCAGCAGGTTCACTGCGCGACGCGATGGATTTGCCGATCACTCCGGCACGAGCCACGGAAGGCCGGCCATGAATACGCTGCTCGATACCACCACCGATATGTCCACTTCCAAACGTTCCGGCCGACGGAAGAAAACCGCCGCCGAATCGTCCTCGCGCCGCAGCGGCTCCAGGACCACAAAGAAAGCCCCCGCCACCGCCGAGTCGATGGCGGGCATGCAGCGCGACATCTCCGTCAGCGAGTTCTTCGCCAAGAACCGCCACCTCCTCGGCTTCGACAACCCGCGCAAGGCGATGCTGACGACGGTCAAGGAAGCCGTTGATAACGCCCTCGACGCATGTGAAGAGGCCGGCATCCTGCCCGATCTGTTCGTGCAGGTCTTTCAGCTCGGCGAGACGCGGTTCAAGATCACCATCCGCGACAACGGGCCGGGCATCGTCAAGCAGCAGATCAACAACATCTTCGGCAAGCTGCTGTACGGTTCGAAGTTTCACCGGCTGAAGATGTCGCGCGGGCAGCAGGGCATCGGCATCTCCGCCGCGGGGATGTACGGGCTGATGACGACCGGCAAGCCGGTGCTGATCATCTCCAAGACCGGCCCGCGCAAGCCCGCCCACGAGGTGACGCTGAAGATCGACACCCAGAAGAACAAGCCCGTCGTCGTCAGTGACACAGAGCATCCCGAAGATGACGTGCTGTTTCCCGACGGCCGCGGCACGCAGGTGGTCATCGAACTCGAAGGCCGGTACCTCAAGGGCCGCCAGTCCATCGACGAGTACCTCGAGCAGACCGCCATCGCCAACCCCCATGCGCAGATCACCTACGTCACGCCGACCAACGAGACGATCGAGTTCCCGCGTACGGTCGACGAGCTTCCCGAGGAACCGAAAGAGATCAAGCCGCACCCCAAGGGCATTGAGCTCGGCGGGTTGCTGCAGATGCTCGAGCGGACCGAGTCATCGCAGCTCGGCGCGTTTCTGCAGAACGAGTTCTGCCGGGTCAGTCTCACCAAGGCGACCGAAATCTGCGAGAAGGCGGGGCTGACGAACCGCTCGTACGTCAAGCGGATCGGTTACGACGAAGCGGAGAAGCTCTTCAACGCGATCCAGGACGTCAAGCTCACCGCCCCGCCGACGAACTGCCTGGCGCCGATCGGCTCGAAGGCGCTGCTCGCCGGCCTGCTCAAGGAAGTCAAGGCGGAGTTCTACACCGCCAGCACTCGCCCGCCGGCGGTGTACCGCGGCAACCCGTTCCAGATCGAGGTCGGCATCGCGTTCGGCGGGGACCTGCCGAGCGAAGAGACGGCCAGGCTGATCCGCTTTGCCAACCGCGTGCCGCTTCTCTACCAGCAGTCGGGGTGCATGAGTTTCAAGGCGGTGGTCGAGACCGCGTGGAAGAACTACGGGCTTTCTCAGCCGAAAAAAGCTCTGCCCGTCGGCCCGCTTGTCGTCATGATTCACATGGCCAGCGTGTGGGTGCCCTTCACGAGCGAATCGAAGGAAGCGATCGCGGACTACGACGAAATTCGCAAGGAAATGAAGCTCGCGCTGCAGGAATGCGGGCGCAAGCTCGGCACGTACCTCCGCCGCCGCAAACGCATGAAGCGCGAAAGCGAGCGGCGGGGGGTGTTCGAACGGTACATCGGCGAGATCGCGCAGAGCTGCCACGCCATCACCGGCGACGATGCGGAAGCCATCTACAAGGCCCTGCTCGAACAGGCCGAGCGGAAGACTGCCGAGGCCGACCAGGTGCTCGACGACGAAGGCAACATTGTCGACCAGCCGGCCGGCAACGGCACACTTGACCGTGATGACGACGTCATCATCGTCGACGACCGCACGCCGGAGTCCGAAGATGGCGAGGCGGGCGGCAACGCGACGCGCGAGGGGCTGTTCGACGACGACCAGCCGGCTGCCGAGCCGTCGCCGGGACGCAAGAAGAAAAAGAAAAAGAAGAAGGTCGTCCGCAAGAAGCGAAGCGCCTGATTCGATCCCTGAACCCCGCGGGATCCGCACCGGCCCGCCCATGCATGATTGACCGTCACCATGGCCAGGAAAAAGACCGCCACAAAGAAAGTCGGCTCAAAGAAGACCGTGTCGAAGGGAACGACGAAGAAGTCGACGAAGAAGGCCGCGTCCGGAACGGCCGCCGCGAAGAAAACGTCGTCAAAGAAGACGTCGTCAAAGAAGACGTCGTCGAAGAAGAAGGCGCCGGCGCGAAAGAAGGCGGCATCGTCGTCATCCGGCCGACGCCGTCCCGCCGGCGAATCGAAGGAACAGCGTG
>SLJD01000217.1 GCA_007135295.1 Phycisphaerales bacterium | reverse complement strand
CGAGGCCCAGTCCCACCAGTTCCAGCACGGTGCTGAGCTGTGTGCTGCGGCAGACGATCCGCCGCGTCATCCCACTCGATTGGCAGAACCCCCGGATCTGCCGGCCGAGACAGTGCATTTCATGGAGCACCACGGTCGGCCGATCGCGCAGATCATCAAGGCTGAGTCGGCCGACGTCGGACAGCGGATCATCCATCGCTGACGCCAGGAGCAGGTTTTCCCGGCCGATCATCTCCGTCTCAATCAGTTCATGTTCGATCGGCGTGCTCATGATCGCACAGTCGAGTTCGCAGTCGACCAGGGCGTCAATCAGCCGCTCGGTGAGGTCTTCGCGCACGGTGAGGCGGCAGTCGGGATGCTGGCTCGTGAACTTGTGCAGCGCGGGCGGGAGCAGAAACGGCGCCATGGTGGGAATCGCGCCGACGGCCAGCCGCCCGTCGGACGGCCCGGCACCGGCCGAGAGCAGGTCGCTCGTCTCGCGGACCTCGGCGAGGATGCGGCGGGCGCGGGGCAGCAGGGCGTTGCCGGCGTCGGTCAGCGCGATTGATCGGCCGAGGCGGTCGAACAGCGGACGGCCGATCGTCGTTTCCAGCCGCTTGATCTGCTGGCTGAGCGACGGCTGGGCCACGCTGCACTGCTCAGCGGCCCGGCTGAAGCTGCCGGTTTCGGCGACCGCGACGAAATACCGAAGTTGATGGAGTTCCATAGTCAAATTCTATCGATCGGATAGATCCAGGATGTTGGACGGCTATGCGAAGATCCGGTAGTTTCCCCATTGTCGCGACGCGGCGATTGTGTTCTCATCTGGGGATACCCGAGCAGGAGGCAAGCGATGACCGACAAGCAGAAATGCCCGATTCTGACCACCGCGAACGGTGCTCCCATCGGGAGGCAGCATGCGCAGACCGCCGGCCCGCGCGGTCCGCTGCTCATGCAGGACGTTCAGCTTCTCGAGCAGATGCAGCACTTCAACCGTGAGCGCATCCCCGAACGCGTTGTCCACGCCAAGGGTTCCGGCGCGTACGGCACGTTCACCGTGACCAACGACATCTCGAAATACACGAAGGCGAAGATTTTCGAGAAGGTCGGCAAGCAGACCGACTGCTTCCTGCGGTTCTCCACCGTGGCCGGCGAGCGCGGGGCAGCCGACGCGGAACGCGACGTCCGCGGCTTCGCGGTGAAGTTCTACACCGACGAAGGAAACTGGGACATGGTCGGCAACAACACGCCGGTCTTCTTCGTCCGCGATCCCTACAAGTTCCAGATGTTCATTCACACGCAGAAGCGCCATCCCAAGTCGAACCTGCGCAACATGGACATGCAGTGGGACTTCTGGAGCCAGTGCCCCGAGTCGCTCCATCAGGTGACGATTCTGTTCAGCGACCGCGGCATTCCGGCGTCGTACCGCCACATGAACGGCTATTCCAGCCACACTTACTCCTTCATCAACGACGAAGGCGAACGCGTCTGGTGCAAGTTTCACTTCAAGACGAAACAGGGAGTCAAGACGCTCGGCGATGACGAGGTGGCCCGGCTGGTCGGCGAGGATCGCGAGACGCACCAGCGAGACCTTTTCGATGCGATCGAGAAGGGCGATTACCCGCAGTGGCGCGTCTGCGTGCAGATCATGACCCAGGAGCAGGCCGAACAGTTCCAGTGGAACCCGTTCGATCTGACCAAGGTCTGGCCGCACGGCGATTTCCCGCTGATCGAGGTCGGTACGCTTGAGCTCAACCGCAACCCGGAAAACTATCACGCGGAAGTCGAGCAGTCCGCATTCAAGCCCAGCGCCCTCGTGCCGGGAATCGGCCCGAGCCCGGACAAGATGCTCCAGGCCCGCCTGATGAGCTACGCGGACACGCACCTGTACCGCCTCGGTGTCAACCATCAGCAATTGCCTGTCAACAAGCCTAAGTGTCCCGTGATGAACTACATACGGGACGGCGCGATGGCGACGGCGGAGAACTACGGCTCGGCCCCGAACTACTGGCCCAATACCGTTGACGGCGCGCCGGAGCCGAACGAAGAGTACGTCGATCCGGCGTGGGACATTGGAAAAGCGATCGTGGACCGCTATGATTCCACAAAGGACCACGACGACTTTACACAGGCGGGCAACCTGTATAGAATGTTCGACGACGATCACAGGGATCGATTGACCACACGAATCGCCGGTGTCCTCGGACAGGCCCGTCAGGAAGTGCAGTTGAGGCAGATCTGCCACTTCTTCCGAGCCGATGAAGACTACGGTCGGCGAATTTCTGAAAAGTTGGGCATCGATCTGTCCGATATAGAGAAACACCTGCCCGACGCGGCAGCGACGACCTGAGAATTCTCACCAAGCCCCCTCCCCCGAGGCCGGTCGATGCGGCTTAGCCGCTCGGCCGGCTTTTTCTTTTCCCAATACATCCCAAGCCACCAGAGGACCGACCGGCGGGGCCTTTATCGTAAAGCAGGGTCGCAAGGCAGGGCTGTTCCGCAGCTTCCCTGCAAGTGGGCCATTGCGAGCTGTTTGTGCGCCCGGCCGCGCGACGAACCGGGAGTGTGCCGGCGGCCAGGGCAACAGCGACGTGGCGTGCCGCGCGCCCATACGCGACGGTGTATGCAGATGAGGAAAGGGGGGGTATCCTACGGGTTATGGCCAACCGATCGCATACCGACATTCGCCACTTCGAGCCGAACACCTACGTCGACGGCGTCTACAGTCTGATCAACCCGCAACTCGGCACGACGCGCAACGGCAAGCCGTTCCTCAAGTGCCTGCTCCGCGACGCGACCGGAGAGGTCGCTGCCCGGCAATGGACCGTCGAGGAAGGGATTCTCGACAGCCTGCAGGCATGCGGCTTTGCTTGGGTCGCCGGTCACACGCAGATGTACAACGGGCAGATCCAGCTCATCATCGAGCAGATCAAGCCCGTCGAAGTCAGCGATGACGATCTCGCCGTGCTCCTGCCGAGCACAAACAACGACATCGGCGAGATGTTTGAGGAGGTCCGAAGCATTCTCGGCACGCTTGAGCATCCGGCGATGAAGGCCCTTGCGCAGGCGTACCTCGATGATGAGGAACTGATGGCGAGCTTCCGGCAGGCGCCGGCGGCGGTGTCGCTTCATCATGCGTATCTCGGCGGGCTGCTCGAACACACGCTGCAACTGATGAAACTGGCTGACGCCATGCTGCCGCTGTACCCCAAGCTCAACCGGGACATCGTGATGATCGGCCTGTTCCTGCACGATCTGGGCAAGACCTCGGAGCTGGTCTGGGAGCGCGGCTTCGGCTACACGGCTGACGGTGAACTGGTCGGGCACATCGTTCGCGGAGCGATCTGGCTGCAGGTCAAGGCGGCGGTGGCGGGCAAGCAGTCCGGCGAACGAATTCCGTCGGACGCCCTGCGCGTGCTGCAGCACATCATCCTCAGCCATCACGGCCAGCCGGAGTTCGGTGCCGCGAAGATGCCGAGCACCCCCGAAGCGGTGTTCGTCGCGATGCTGGACAACCTCGACGCTCGCACTGCGATGGCCCTGTCCAATGCCCGGCCGGATGAACTCTCCGCAACGGCGGCGGAATCCGGCGATTTCACCGACAAGGTCTGGGCGCTGGGGACGAAGCTGTACCGGCCGGACCCGCTGAGCGAGGCCACCCCGGCCGTCCCCGCCGGCGAGGCGACCGGGCACTGAACTGCATGTGGGATTCAGGTGTGGGATTCAGGAGCGGGGGTATGGACCGGCAACCGCACATCGTCATTCCGGGCGGGAGCGGTTTTCTCGGCCGGGGCTTGACTGCCGCACTGCGTGATCGCGGTTGTCACGTCACCATTCTCAGCCGCAGTGATAAGCGACCTTCGGAGCTGCCCGAAGACGTCCGCTGGCTGGTATGGGATGCGGACACACTTGGCGAGTGGGCCTCAGCGATCGACGGCGCATCCGCCGTGGTCAATCTTGTCGGTCGAAGCGTTGATTGTCGCAAGACCCCTGAGAACAAGCGCATCATTCTCGAATCGCGCGTGAACTCCTGCCGCGTCCTTGGCGAGGCGATGCGGGCCGCTGAGAACCCGCCGCCGGCCTGGATCCAATCTGCGACGGCGCACATCGTCGGCGATCCGAGTCCGGAAGATCGCATCTGCGATGAAACGACACCGCCCGGACCGATGCATGAGATGGCGCCTTATGTCGGCGTCGAATGGGAGAAAGCGTTCGAGCGGGCGAAACTGCCGGCGCAACGCGGCGTGGTGCTCCGCATCAGCTTCGTGCTTGGCCGGGGTGGCGGTGCGGCTGCGCGGTTGCTGAAACTGACGAAGCTCGGCCTCGGCGGGACCGTCGGCACCGGCCGGCAATGGATCTCCTGGATTCATCAGGATGATCTGAATCGCCTGATTGTCGAGGCGATCGAAGATACGTCATACGAAGGTATGTACATGGCGACCGGGCCGGAGCCGGTGACGAATCGCCGCTTCATGCAGGCGCTGCGCCGGGCGTGTGGTCGGCCGTGGTCGCCGCCCGCCCCTGCGATTGGTGTCCGGCTGGCGTGCCGTTTCCTGCTGAAGACCGATCCGGAACTGGCGCTGCTCGGCCGGCGGTGTGTGCCGACGCGACTGCTCGACGAGCACGCGTTTGTGTTCCGTTTCGCCGGGCTGGATGACGCCCTCGCCGACCTGTGCCGCCGCACGACCGCATGACGACGGCCTTCCGCCGTCACACGGTCGTGCGGTCAGCGCCAGTGGACACGAACGCCGACCGGATCAGTCATCCCTCTGAGCGTCGGGGTCTTCGACCTGCCTCAGCGACTCGAACTCGCCGATGTTGCGCAGATATCGGAAGTAATCCGAGTCGGAGCTGATGATCATCGTGACATCGCGGCCGATGGCGTTGGGGTAGCTTTCCAGTGTGCGGAAGAAGGCGTAGAACTCCGGGTCGGCGCCGAACGCTTCGTTGTAGATGGCGGTGGCGCGGGCATCGGCTTCGCCCCGGATCACCTCGGCTTCGCGCTGGGCTTCTGAACGAATCTCGGCGAGGGCGCGTTCGGTCTCGCCGTCGATCTCGGCGGCGCGGCCTTCGCCCTCGGAGCGGAACTGCTCGGCGATGCGCTGGCGTTCGGCGACCATTCGATGGAAGACCTGCTCCTGCACCTCCGCGACGTAGTCAACGCGCTTGATGCGGATGTCGACGAGTTCGACGCCGAAATCCGGCACTTCTCCACTGGCGGTTTCGAGGATGGACTGGACGAGTTCGCCCCGGCCGCGGTCCATTCGTTCGAGCAGTTCTTCGACGCCCTCATCGGCTTCGGTGGCTTCGGGGACGCGTTCGAGGTCTTCCTCGGTGACGCGCCAGTCGCTGGAGCGGATGATCTCGTTCAGATCCCACGCGGAGATGTGGTCCCGCACGACCGAGTCGAGAATGTCGTTCAGCCGCCGGATGGCTCCGTCCTTGTTGTGAACGCGCTGATAGAAGACGAGCGGATCCGCGATGCGCCAGCGGGCGGTGGTGTCCACCGAGATGAACTGCTCGCCGCGCGTCGGAATCTGGTTTGGATCGCCGTCCCACGACTGAAGCCGCTTGTCGAAGTGTCGGATCTGCTGGATGAACGGCAGTTTGAAGTGCAGGCCGGGCTCGGTGACGGGGGCGCCGACCGGCTCGCCGAACTGGAGGACGATGGCCTGTTCCGCTTCGTCGACGGTGTAAGCGGCGCTGAACAGCGTGAAGGCGATGAGCACGACGAGCACCGCGACGCCGATCAGGATGGCCTGGCCGCGCCGGGCGGCGCGCTGCAATGTGCGGGTTGGGGTGTGACGATTCATCAGTTCCGACCTCCTCGTTCGCCAAGGGGCTGTTCGCCGTCGCCGAGGTTGAGCAGCGGCAGGGGGGCCGACTGGCCCTCCTCGACGACGTAGATGCGTCCGATGTTGGGAAGGACATCATCGACCATTTCAAGGTACAGCCGCTGCCGAGTTACATCAGGCATGTTGCGGTACTCGGTGAGAATGGCGGTGAACCGCGTTGCCTCACCCCGGGCGCGGTTGATTCGGCGGGAAGCATAGGCCTCGGCCTCTTCGATGGTCTGCCTCGCCTGTCCCTGGGCGCGGGGGATGACCTGGTTCCGCCGGCGCTCGGCTTCGTTGATGTACCGTTCGCGTTCCTGCTCGGCCTGGTTGACTTCGTTGAAGGCGTGCTTGACTTGGTCGGGTGGGTTGACGTCCTGCAACTCGACCCGCCGGACGACGATGCCCATGTCGAATGACTGAAGTATCCCCTCGATCTCATCGCGGGCCTGCTGGGCGACCTGGACGCGGCGTTCGGTGAGCACGTCGCTGCCGAGTTCATTGCCGACAATCCGCCGCATCACCGCTTCGGAGACGTCGCGGATGGTTTTTTCCGGCCGATTGACGCGGTGCAGGTAGCGATCGGGGTCATTGACGCGGTACTGGACGACCCATTCGACGTCGATGACCTTGAGGTCACCGGTGAGCATGAGCGACTCGTCGCCCCGCTTCTCGTACTGCGTGCGGTCGCCGATGGTTTCAAGTGTGCGAAAGCCGAACTCTTCGGTCAACTGCCGCTCGGTCGGCACGAAGTGCACGCGATCGATGCCGAACGGCAGTTTGAAGTGCAGGCCGGGCTCGCGGATGTCCACGACCGCCCCGAACCGTTTGACGACGGCCTGGCCCTCGGGGTTGACGGTGTGGAACGAGGTGAACGCTCCGATGACGATCACAAGCACGACGATCACGCCGATGACGATCGGCGCTGCATGCTTGAGGTTAAGTTGATCGAGGTACTGCTCGATCGGCGTGGGATCAAATCGACCCTGTGGCATGGGAAACTCTCCCTCAACAAGGCAAGGAATCGACCGGTTCCGGCGGGTCTGGCGAACCCCGGTGAATCGCCGGACCGTCAGGCCCCGGAGCAACGTATTCCGGGGGCGAGTTCGGCCGCAATCGCGTATTATCGCGATTTCCCCGGTTCGTGCTTTCCGCACGAGAAACGGCCGGCAGGCGGCGTCATCGCGTTCTTGGGAGAAGTTGGTCGGGGTTTTCACCAACGCGGCCAGCCGGGCGTCCAAAGACCGGAAAAGGCACCCGCCGGGTCGGCGTGAGCCGGTGCGTCGCATATGATGCCGCAATGAGCCATCCGACCGCTTCCTCGACAGAACAGCCCCCGACCGCCGCGGCTTCCCGGCCGTTCGATGTCCAGCGGCTCCGGCAGGATTTTCCAATTCTCGCCCGGCAGGTGCACGGTCAGGAGTTGGCGTATCTCGACAACGCCGCCACGACGCAGAAGCCGCAGGCCGTCCTTGACGCGGAGCGCGATTACTACACGACAATGAACTCGAACATTCACCGGGGCGTACACACGCTGAGCATTGAAGCGACGCAGGCCCACGAGCACGCCCGCCGGGTTGTCCAGCGGTTTATCAACGCCGCCTCGGACAAGGAGATCATCTTCACCCGCGGCACGACCGAGGCGATCAATCTCATCGCCCAGTCGTACGTCCGGCCGATGCTCCAGCCGCGCGACGAGGTGCTCATCACGCATATGGAGCACCACTCCAACATTGTGCCGTGGCAGATCATCTGCGAACAGGCGGGAGCGATACTCCGTGTCGCGCCGGTGACCGATTCGGGCGAGGTCGACATGGAGCAGTTCAAGGCCATGCTCTCCAGCCGGACCCGAGTCGTCAGTGTCGTCCACGTGTCAAACACGCTTGGCACGGTGAACCCGATTGAGCGGATCATCGAAGCAGCGCGGCAGGTTGATGCAGCGGTCGTGATCGACGGGGCGCAGGCCACCGCCCATGCGGCGGTCGATGTGCAGGAGCTTGACTGCGATTTCTACGCCATCTCCGGGCACAAGATGTACGCGCCGACGGGCATCGGCGTGTTGTACGGCAAGCAGTCGATTCTCGAACGCATGCAGCCGTATCAGGGCGGGGGGGACATGATCCGGTCGGTGACGTTCGAGAAGACGACTTACAACGACCTGCCGTACAAGTTCGAAGCCGGTACGCCGAACATCGCCGGGGCGATCGGCCTCAGGGCGGCGATTGATTACATCAACTCGGTGGGACTCAGCGCCATCGCGTCGTATGAGACGGAATTGTTGCAGTACGCTGAGCAGGCGCTCGCGTCCGTGCCTGGTCTGAAGTTCATCGGCACGCCGGCGCACCGGGCGGGGGCGATCTCGTTTACGTTAGAAGGCATGCATCCGCATGATATCGGTACGGTTCTCGACTCTGAAGCCGTCGCCATCCGGACCGGTCACCACTGCACGCAGCCGCTGATGGAGCGGTTCGGCATTCCCGCCACGGCCCGGCTCTCCGTCGCGCTGTACAACACGCGCGAGGAAGTCGACCGGCTTGTCCGCGGCCTTCACCGGGCCGGCGAGTTGCTGGGGGTGTAGCGCAGGTCCTCGGCCGGCACGCTCCTGAGCACGACACGAAAAAACATCGCGCAAGGTCCTCGATGAACGAACTGCATGACATGTACCAGGAACTCGTCCTGGATCACAGCAAATCCCCCTGCAACCACCATGAGCTTGAGTCCGCCACCCACCAGGCTGAGGGCTACAACCCGTTCTGTGGCGACCGCGTGAAGGTGTACCTGCTGATCGAGGACGGCGCGATTCGCGATGTGGCCTTCACCGGCGAGGGATGCGCGATCTGCACGGCGTCAGCGTCGATGATGACCCAGGCCGTCCGGAACATGAACTCCGGCGATGCCGAGGCCGCGTTCGATCGGTTTCACGACCTGCTGACCGACCACGCCGGAACGATCGAGGATGGGGAACTCGATGACCTCGGCGATCTGGCCTCCCTGGTCAGCGTGCGCCGTTTTCCTATCCGTGTGAAGTGCGCGACGCTGCCGTGGCACACGCTCAAGGCGGCCCTGCACGGCGACGGTGAGCCGGTGTCGACGGAGTGACGCTCACCGCTGTTCGGTGTCCTGCTGCCGGTACCGTTCGACGAACGCGGCGTACTGCTCCGGCGTGTCGATGCCGTGGTGGTGGCAGGCGGCGACGGCGACGGCGATCTCCCGGCCATGCTCAAGGACGCGGAGCTGTTCAAGCTGCTCGGCCGCTTCGAGCGGCGTGGGCGGCAGGTCCGGGTACGCCTTGAGAAACGACCGGCGGTAGGCGTACAGGCCGACGTGCTTGAGCACTTCGACCGGCGGGGCGTTACTCCGGTTGTAGGGGATCACGCTGCGCGAAAAATACATCGCCCGGCCGCGCGGCGTGGCGACGACCTTGACCATGTTCGGGTCCGAAGGGTCTTCATCGTCGCGGAACGGCGAGGCGACGGTGGCCATCGAACAGTCGCAGTCCGCAAGCGTTTCGATGACGAGGTCGATCACCGCCGGATCGATCTCCGGCTCATCGCCCTGGACGTTGACGATCAGTCGATCGTCGAGGGATTCAGCGACCTCGGCCAGGCGGCTTGTGCCATTGGGATGATCCGAGCGGGTCATCACCGCCTCCCAGCCGAACGTTCGCACAGCGTCGGCGATGCGTTCATCATCGGTGGCGACGAGGATGCGCGTGACGCGCCGGGCGAGGCCGGCCTGCTCGCAGACGTGGGCGATCATCGGTCGGCCGGTTTTGTCGGCGAGGGCCTTGCCCGGAAACCGCGTCGAGCCGTACCTCGCGGGAATGACGACGGCGGCCTGCGCGTCGGTGGACATCACGCTTCGATCTCTTTGATCAGCGCGTCGATTTCCTTGCGCTTGGCGCGGATGTCGCGGAAGGTGATGTCCCGCCGCGCGATGCCGGAGCAGATTTCCAACGCTTCCTTGGCCATTTCCATGGACTGTTCTTCGCGGGCATGTTCGATCAGCGAGACCATGAGGTCGTAGCGGATCGGCAGTTCCCGCTCACGCTCGGTCGCGTCGATCTTCTCGAGCGATTCCTTGTACTCCCCGATGGCTTCCATGTGCCAGCCCTCGCTCGCGAAGCATCGGCCGAGCATGTGTGCCGCCCGCACGCGGAGCTTCGGTTCGTCCTTGGCGGCCTGGAAGCTCGGCATGGCGTCTTCGTACCGGCCGAGTTCGTATTCCACCTCGCCGAGTTCGAACCGCATGCGCCGATCGGTGGGATATTTCTTGACGCGTTCCCGATACTCACTGGACTTGAGATCGAGCAGTTCCTCGCGGGCCTTGTCGCGGTCGGCCTTGAGTGATTCGCTGTCCGGATCCTCTTCGAGCTTCTTATCGAGGTCGTGCAGCACGCGGCGTTTGAGTTCGATCCGGATGTCGCCGGCGCTCATTCGGAAGCGGTACTCGCCGGTCGCTTCAAACCCTTTGAGGTAGATCTGTTCGGCTTCATGAAGCGCCTCGGGCGTGCCCCGCTTGCGAAGCTGCATCGCGTACTGGTTGATCGCGTCGGGCTGCTCGGGGGATTCCTCATACTGCTTCTTGGCCCGGGCGAAATTGCGTTCTTCGACGCTGGAGCCGCCGGAGATCGACTCGGCCTCTTCGAGTTCCTTCTGCTTGTCGAGATTCTTGACGAACTTGCGATAGCCGCCTTCGCCGACCTTGGTCGCCTCCTCGTAGCCGCCCTGGTCCATCGCCCGCTGGGCGGCGAGGTCGTTGATCTCGGCGGCGAGTTCGTTGTCGCTCGGATCGAGTCGGTAGGCGTCCTCGCCGGCGGCGAGCGCTTCATCCCACGCCCCGGCTTTGGCGAACAGGTCCTTGGCCTTGATAAAGGTGGACTTGCTCGGCCGTTTGGCTTTGCGTGCAAGATTAAGGGCCTTGGGCGCCAGCCAGCGGCAGAACTCGATCTGCCCGGCGTTGATCGCCGCATCCATGAGCTTGAGTGCAATCGAGACATTGTTGATGTCCTTCATCCACGCGAACTCAATGGCGGCGAACTTCTCGACGGCGTTGGAGGCCGGAAACTTGCGCAGCTCACGATTGGACGCGGCCTTGCCGCCGTTGGACAGGTACCGGACCGCGGCCTCATACATCGCTTCGTGCATGGACATGCGTTCGGGATCGAATCGCATGCCGTTGGCGTAGCAGTAGAGGGCGTAGTCGTAGTCGTAGCGTTCGGCGGCGACGCGGCCGTGCTCGAACCACTTGGACGCCTTTTCCGGGTTCGGCTGGAAGGCGGCCTCGCCTTTGCCGCTCTCGCCGGCGTCGGTGGAGTCGGTGCTGGTCGTCTCACCCTTTTTTCTGAAGAAAACCACGCATGGCCTCGCTGATAGAGGTTGAGGTTTCGGATGTGCGGCAGGATCGCCGCCGGCCTGGGCCGTTTCTCTATCCGCCGGACCGTCGCCCGGCAGCAGCAGGGACAGGGGCGGCGATCATCCCGGCAGTCGTGTTGCCTGCAAATCCGGGCGACGCGTGGCGTCCCCGGCTCGCCGCGGATGTCCCGGCCCGGCACGTTCGGCCAAGGTAGGGGCAACCGCCACCCCGGTCAATGCCGCCGACTTGCTGGCGACGGCCATTGCGGCCGGGAAATCAGTGCCAAGCCGACCAAGGCGACTCTGGCGGACGCCGGTGCTTGGCCGCTGCTGCGCCTGATTGTAGGATAACCCGATGGCCATCAATCCGGCGAATCTTCATATTGTTCACTATCCGGACCCGGTGCTGCGGAAAAAAGCGCAACCGATCGAGCAGATTGACGAGACGGTCCGCGACGTCGCCCACCGCATGATCGAGCTGTTGCACGAGTCGGAGGGCGTCGGCCTCGCCGCCCCGCAGGTCGGCCTGCCGTGGCGCATGTTCGTCGCCAATTCGCAGCAGGAGGAGGACGAAGCCGACGTCGTCTACATCAACCCGAGTATCGAACTGCTCGGCGAACTCGTCGCTCGCGAAGAGGGATGCCTCAGTCTGCCCGGCATCAATGCGGAGATCCGCCGCCCGGCCGCGGCCCGGATCACGGCAACGGACCTCGCCGGCGAGACGTTTTCTCGTGAAGACAGCGACCTCCTCGCCCGCGTCTGGCAGCACGAGTACGACCATCTGGACGGCATTCTCATCCTCAATCGCATGACCACCATCGATCGGCTCGCCGTTCGCAAAGCCGTCCGCGAACTTGAGACGGCCGCCAAGGGATAACCCGTCATGCGCATCGTGTTCTTCGGGTCCGGGGCCTTCGGCCTGCCCACGCTGGAGCGGCTCGTCCGCGAGCACGACGTCCCGCTCGTCATCACGCAACCTGACCGACCCGCCGGCCGCCGCCGCCGCCTCACTCCGACGCCGATCGCGGCGTTCGCCTCGGAGAAGTCGCTCGACCTGCTCAAGCCCGCCGACGTCAACGCCCCCGAGGTCATCCGCCGGGTTCACGACGTCCATGCGGACGCCTTTGTCGTGATCGCGTTCGGCCAGAAGCTCGGCGAGGAACTCATCGGCGAGCATTTTGCGGTCAACCTGCACGGCTCGCTGCTGCCGAAATATCGCGGTGCGGCGCCGATCCAGCGGGCGATGATGGCCGGCGAGCGGCAGACGGGCGTCTCGGTCATCACCCTCGCCTCGCGAATGGACGCCGGGGCGGTGCTCGGCACGAGCCGCACGGCGATCGACCCGGGGGAGACGGCCGGCGAACTGCACGACCGGCTTGCGCTCCTCGGCCCGGACCTGGTGATGGATGTACTCGCCCGGCACGAAGCCGGCGCGCTCGACCCGCAGCCGCAGGATGAAACCCGGGCGACGCGGGCGCCGAAACTCACCAAGGCCGAGGGGACGGTCACCTTCGACCGGCCCGCGCCGCTCGTCCGGGCCGTGATTCACGGCCTGACGCCGTGGCCCGGCTGCACGATCGAGATCGACGGACGGTCGCTGCGCCTGCTGCGGGTGAAAGATGAAGCTGATGACGGCCAATCATTGAAAGGGGCTGCGGTCGGCTGCACGCCCGGCCGCACGCCCGGGGCGGTGGCGGAGGACGGCCGGGTGTTCTGCCGGGAGGGGGCGATCCGGCTGCTTTCCGTCCAGCCGCCGGGCGGCAAGGCGATGTCATTCTCGGCCTACGTCAACGGTCACGGCCTGCCTGAGGGCGCGGTCTGCCGCGGTCTCGGCGAGGGCAGCGGAGTCACATAAGTGGGCTGGTTCGCGCGAACATTGTGGGATCTGCTCGGCGTCGCCGAAGGCGACCCGCCCGCGTCACGGCGGGGCCGGCCGAAACGACGCCGCGGCCGCGACCGGTCGTCCGCCCCCCGTGATCGCAACGGGTCGTCCGAATCGGCGGTGGCGGAACGGAGCAGCGTGCCGGCGCGTCCACCGCAACGTCGCCGGCCGATGCAGGAGCGATACGACGAACTCGTCCGCGAGATGAAGCGTGAGTACGGCCTGCGGGTTCGGAAGTGGCGCAGCAGTTCTTCGGGCTGCGCGTGGATCGTGACATACGGGGACGGCACGGTCAGCCGGCTGATCGAATCGCCGTACCCGCGCGGGCCGATGAGCTGCGCGATTTTTCTGCACGAGGTCGGCCACCATGCGATCGGGTTCGGCACGTACCGGCCGCGGTGTCTTGAGGAATACCACGCGTGGAAGTGGTCGCTGGACACGATGCGGGCCCGGGGGCTGAATGTGACGTCGGCGGTCGAGCGCCGCATGGCGGAATCGCTGCACTACGCGATCATCAAGGCCCGGCGACGGGGTCTCAAGCAGCTTCCCGAGCCGCTCGAACCGTTCCTGCAGCGGCCGGGAAAGCCCTTGAGCAACGGCGTGCAGACCCTACACTGAGGTCTGCCAGGCAAGCGGTGGCGCGCCGGTATATGGCTGCACGCCACCCATGCCGGCCATTGGGGCCGGACGGGAGTTTCAAAGAGAAGTGTTCAGGAGAAGCAGAAGATGAAGCGACATGCAGGCAATCATGTGATGCGCGCCGGTGCGATTGCGGTCGGCCTTCCGCTCGGCCTCAGCGCCGTCGCAGCGGCGACGCCTTCGTACGATGAGGTCGAACTGCAGGCCCGGGCCGACGGCAGCACCGGCTACAACCTACCGGTCGGCAGCGCGTTCACGAACGCGACCGTCGCCGTCAACGATCAACGGCAGGTCGCCTTCAGTCTGATCTCCGTCGGACTCGGCGGGCCGGCGGGCGTCTGGTTCGGCGGGGGCGGCGAGGGCGAAGTCGTCTACGAAGCCCCGGAAGGACCGTCGCTCAGCGACGCGTCGATCAACGGGCACGGCGAGGTCGTCTTCGAGCAGTTCGAGTTCCTCTCATCGGACGGCGTGCTGCAGTATGACCCGGACACGGGCGACGTCTCCGTCGCGGTCGAGCCGGGCGGGCCGTTCAACGTGCAGAGCTTCAGCTCCGTGCAGAACAACGACGCCGGGCAGATCGCGTTCCGCGCGACGAGCTTCGGCGACCGCGGGCACATCGTTGATGACGACGGCGATCAGACGCTGTACGTCGGCGACTCCGGCTTCGACCCGGACAGCAACGTCGATTTTCTCTTCAGCCCCTCGTTCAACAACGATGCGCAGATCGCGACGAAGGCGTTGCTGGACGACGGTTCGAACGAAATCCGTCTCTGGCATGGTGACGGCACGTCCACGCTCGTCGCGGTTGACAGCGACGGCGATCCGGACTCTCCGTACAGCGGCTTTGACAACAGCGTCTCCGCCGCCGACGGCGGGCTGGTGGCCTTCAACGCATCGCTCGTTGACGGCGGCCGCGGCGTGTTCCTCTTCGACGGGGAAGACGTCATCACCATCTCCACCGAAGACGACCCGCAGGTCACCGAGATCGAGTTCTTCGCTCCGTCCGCCAACGCCGACGGCCTCGTCGCCTTCCGCGCGTTCGACGGCGACGACCGGCGGGCGATCTTCGTCGGCGATGGCGATTCACTGACGCGCGTCGTCGGCCATTACGACACCGTCGAAACCGACCTCGGAGCCGGCATGATCGCCCGGCCCGACACCTCGCCGGTCTTCGGCGGCGGCATCACGATGAACGCCAACGGCGACATCGCGTTTCGCGCGTCGATCACCGAGGACGGCAACGAAGACGTGAGCTGGGGAGCCGGCGCGTTCGTCGCCCTTGCTGACGTTGACGAAACGATCCCCGGCGACCTCAACGGCGACGGCAGTGTCGGCGGGGCGGATCTCGGCATCCTGCTCAGCGAGTGGGGGCCGTGCGATGATCCCGACGACTGCCCGGCCGATCTCAACGGTGACGGCACGGTCGGCGGCGCGGACCTCGGCATTCTTCTGAGCAACTGGACGCCCTGACCCCGCCTCCGACCACTGCCTCCCATTTGGCAATCAGAAAATCACCCCAGGCCCATGGATGCAGATCCGTG
>SLJD01000182.1 GCA_007135295.1 Phycisphaerales bacterium | reverse complement strand
TGCCGTTCGGCCCGGGTGGGTGCGGGGGCTCATCAACCGATGCCGAAGCCGATACAGACGCCGCCCCCGAGGCCCGGCCATCCGAGCCGGCCGGCAGCCTGCTCAGCGCACGGGCCGATTCACGCGGCAGCGATCAAACGCCTGATGGTGGCGACGGCGAGCCGCCGGATCACGGCCCGATGCTCGATCCCGACCGGGCCGGCACATCCATGCGCCGCGGCGGGCCGCCACGCACCGGAGCCGATCAGACCGAGACGTTCGGCGTCGAACTGGCCCGGGGCGGCGTCGGCGTCGTCCGACGAGGCGACCGCGTGCAACTTGCCGATGACCTGCCCGTCGCGAGCGATCAGGGCGTGGTCGTCATGCATGCCGCCGACGCCGAAGACGTCACCGCCCGGCCCGGCATCGACCGCGACCTCCTCGGCGAAAGCCGCGTGGCGTCAAGCGGGCGGTACGTTGGCGATCCGAATTTCATGGCGTTGCCCTTCCGCATTGAGGAAACCGGCCGGTACGACATCTATGTGCGCGTCCGACAGGGCGAAAGCGAACGCAACAATTTCTTCTGGACGATCAGCAGCGGCCGATCGTGGTTCGTCCTCGACGAGGATGCTGATGAAACGCCGGAGAACTGGTGGCACTGGCTGAAGATCGACAACCGCAGGATCACCGCTGACGACCACCGCTTCCTGTACCAGTACCGGCACCGGGCCGCATGGGACTTTGACGCCGTCGCCATCGTCCCGGAAGGCCTCGGCGAGCCGGACGGCCGGGTCGACCGCATCCGCACCGTCACGCCTGACCGCGGCCGGGTCGAATCCCGTGACGTCACGCCCCCGGCCATGCAGCGCCTCATCCGTGTTGAAGCGACGGACGACGAACACGACGCCGGGCGCGGTGAACTTCGATATGAAGTCTCGCTCGACGGCGGGCGCTCCTGGCAGGAGGCCCCGGATGGTGACCTGCGCCATATCAACATCGCCGGCGATGGCTCGGACACGCTGCGCGTCCGGGTGCACCTTGAACGCGATGCGCAGGGCCGCTCGCCCCGCTTTGACGGGCTTCGCCTGACCGTCGAGCCCGATCCCGATTCGTGGCGCGTCATCCGAAACGACTTCGCCCGCATTGTGCTCGATGGCGAGACCGGCCGGCTCTTCCGGTTGACCGATCTCAAGCACGATCGCGAACTGGTCTGGGCCGAGGAAGCTGAGTCACTGTTTTCGATCGAACTCAAGGAACCCGGCACGCGGCAGTGGCGGCGGTACAACGACCGTGACGTCCGGCGCGTGACATACGACCCTGACGACAACGCCGAATCCGACCGCGCGGATCGCAACGCTAAGCCGGCCCGTTTCGAATCCGTCACGGAGCACGAAGATCGCCTGACCGCGCGGTACCGCGTCGAAAACGACGTCGCCGTCGACCTGACCATCGCAATGGATGAAACCAGCCAGACGATCTGGACGGCCGACGTCGCCAACAACCACGCGGACCTTGATGTCATCCGCCTTGAGTTCCCCCGGCTGCCGCGCGTGCGCCTCGGGCCGGACGGTTCCCACGATCGGCAACTCCGACCCCAGGTGCGAGGCTACCAGAGTTGGCGGCCCGGCCTTGAACCGATGCGCGACAACGTCTATCCCGGCGGCATCGTCATGCCGTGGCAGTCCGTGTTTGACGAGACCGGCGGACTCGGCATGATCGCCCGCGACCCGAAATGGCGGAACGTCGAGTTCCTGACCGACGCTGATGAGCACTTCGGCGCGACGTTCACGGCGTCCATGCGCCTGCGTGACAACATCCCGGCCGGCGGTGGACGCGACCGGTGGCAGGCCGCTGTCGCGGTGCATCCCGATCAGTGGCACTGGGTCGCTGATCGCTACCGCGAGTTCGCGATTGATCATTTCGACCGGCCGGACTACCCCGACTGGGTCGCCGAGAGCGATGGCTTTTCGACCCTGCCGATGCAGGTGGCCGGCATTTCGTACACGGAAATGAAACAGGCCGGCTATGAAGCGCGGGAACTCGGCCTCGACCATGTGCAGGTCTGGGGGCAGTTCACCGGGCCGGACGGCGGATGCTGCGCGACGTACTGGCAACCCTCGCCGGCCTACGGCACGCTTGAAGAGTTCAAGCAGGGCGTCGCTGACGTCCAGGATCTCGGCGTGCGTATCGGGTTCTTCTTCCTCCACGATCGCATTGACCTGTACAACGCCGAGGGAAGCCACATCCATGGCATGAACGCCAAGGCGGACTATCCATCCGGCACGGAGTTCCCCACGTCCGAATTCTTCGATCGCGTGCAGATCGTCAATGACCGGGCCGGTGAGCGGCGGGCCTACCCCCTGTCCGAAAGCGACTGGGACGAGTACGAACGGCGCCTCGAACGGTATCTCGGCGGATCGGGCAACCCACCACGACGCCGTCATTTCGTGGACCTCGCCGACGAACAGTGGTGGGAGTACATGCGGCGGTGGGCGATTGACTATTACGTCGAACAGTGGAACGCCGACGCGCATTACTACGACGTGCTCGGCACCGGCTCGGCCCGCGAATCATGGGACCGGCGCAAGGGCCACCACGGCCACGCGATCTCGGGCCCGGGCAAGGACGGCATCGCGCGGACAACCGTCGACTCCGCCCGCGAGCGCGGCCATGAGGAGTACTACCTGCTCATGGAAGGCATGGCGGACATCCCCGGCCAGCACGCGGCGGCGATGATCTCCGGCCTGTACCAGGGCCATTCGGAGACGGTCCGCTACACGTGGCCGGACATGATCATGTACGAAGGGCATTCGAACGTCGGCCACAACACGCCGATCGAAAGTCTCACGTACGCCTTCCTCAACGGCAACCGCTTTGACATCACCATTCAGAACAGCAACATCATCGCCCACATCATCGATGCGCGCGCGCGGGTCCGTGACTGGATCTACCGCGGCCGGTTCATGGACACGATCGGCCTCAACAGCCCCGTCGACGCCCGCGTCTTCCACCGCGTCGACGATGCCGCCCGCGGAGCGGCGGTGACGTTCGTCAACCCCGACGGACGGACCGGCTCCGTGTCACTTGACGATCGCTACGCGCCCGAGGCCACGCACGGCGTCGCGGTCGACAACGCCGGGCAGGTGTACGCGGTGGAGATTGATCGCCGCGACGGTCGGCTGCACTTCGACGTGCCGACCGGCCACCTGACGACCGTCGTCTTCGCGGACCACGTTGACCCTGAGTACGCGGTCGTCGCCGGCGGCCGGCTCATCCGGCAGCGTGGTGAAACGTTCATGGAACTGAAGCTCGCCAACCTCACCGATGAGACCCTGCCCGGCCGGGTCCGCCCTGAGGAGTCCGGCCCGTTTGACCTGAATGAGCAAACCGGCGCGATCGAGCCGCGTTCCGTCGCGACCGTCAGGTATGAGGTCGGTGAACCGCCGGACTTCACCACGCCGCAGTACCTCGAATTCACCTGGGCGATGGACGACAGCGAGCACCGATTCACCGCCCCGGCGTTCCCGGGCGCGCGGGACGGCGACTTCGCACTGACCGGCAACACGCGCGACGAAGCGTTCCGCGGCGAACAGAGTTATCACTTCGGCCCGTCAGACGGCACGCAACTCCAGCAGTTCCCGCTCTATCTCGAACCCGGGCGGCGGTACCGGATTTCCGTCGCCTACAAACGAACCGATGGTTCGGCCCGGATCAACAACGCCCGCGTCTACCAGCGGCTCGACCCCCGCGACGAGGTCCGCCAGGCCCGCATCGACTTTCCCGTGGCCAACCGGTGGGCGCGCAGCGATGTCGTGTTCAACTCGCACGAAGAGGCGAGCTACACCACGCTCTATGTCTATAACACCGATAGCGAACGCCACTGCTGGATCGACGACATTCGCGTGGAAGACCTTGGCCCGGCCCCGCAGCGCGATTGACCAAGGGTGCCCCCGCGCCAGAAAACATCTCGGATTTGTTTGTGCGACATCATCCATTCGCTGCCGGGCGGAGTATATGAGAGCGGATGGCCATCAAAAAAGAGCACGCCGCCGGGATCAGATCCGGGCGGAGGGCTCTTCGTGGGGGGGGCACAAGATATGGGGACGATGGGGGGTCGCCGAGTAACGATCTTGTCGTCACTCATCGGATTATCCGCATGGCCGCAGGGGTCGGTTCCATCTGCTCCCGATTTTTTTTCGGCCGA
>SLJD01000041.1 GCA_007135295.1 Phycisphaerales bacterium | reverse complement strand
TGCACCGCGAGGAGAAGAAGGTCCCGCACATCGACCCGGCGACGGGTGAGCGGGTCGACCCCGAATCGCCGAACGCGGTGAAACTCGAGACGTTCGTCTTCGACGCCCTGCCCCTCGCCGAGCGTTCAATCGTCTGCGAGACGCTGCGCGAGGATGAGTTCGCGCCGATCAAGAACGCCAGCGGCGTTGATTCGCCGAAGTCATCCCATGTGCTCCAGTCGGACCGGGCGGCGCGGTGGCTTGAGGCGGCGGGGGTGACTGTGCCGTGGAACGAGGACGGCCACGTCGACGCAAAGATCGAGATTTCGCCGCTCACCGCGCTTGAGCCGGCGGACCTCAGCGTGGTGGACCTGCCTGAGGCGGTGCAGTCGGGCGAGTCGCTGCTTCTCTGAATTCCCCAACGGCCGGACAGCCACCTTCCAACGACGCGTCCCGCGCGACGAGGCATCCGCGGCCGGCGGGCCGGTTCGTTCGATGATGGGGTCACGAAGAGAAAAAGCGGGTGGGCCAGCCCCCACTGCCGGCCCGGCTCCCGCTTCGTCGTGTCTGACGGATGGAATGGATACGGCCGTTTGCGGCGGCCGACGTCGGCGGCTGGGTGATCAATCAGCACCCGCCGATGCATCATCGAGAGTACCACATCTCTGCGGGCAAGCAAGACAAAAAGATCGCTTTTTTGTGTACTTTTTTGCAACCCTCGCCTGGCGGGTGTGATACCCGCGTTTTTGACCGCGCCAGCGACAATCCCCTGTCATCGGCCGGTGGCTTCCCCGCCCACGGCGGCGGCATTTCTGATACAAGGCGGGCATTGATCGGTCGAATCGAGGAGCGCCGGCGTGCAGCGTCACTGGCTCAACTGGTCCCGCCCCTGTCTCGAACAGGCGGCTGAGCACCTGCTCCGCGACGGGCGGCAGGGGGCCGGTGGTGACGTCGGCGATGACGAATGCGACCTGAGCCACTGGTGGCTTGTGCTGCCGGGGCGACGGGCGGCCCAGCTCCTGCTCGACGCCCTGCTCGATGTGTGCGAACGCGAGTCCCTCGTGCTGATCCCGCCGCGCACCCTGACGCCCGGTGCCCTGGTCGATGCGGTGCTGGATGAGGCAATTCTGGACGCCGACCCGCCGGACGCGACGACGCCGGATGAAATGGGGGCCGGCGGCCTGCCGCGGGCCGAGCCGAGCGAATGCGTCTATGCGTGGGCGACGGCCCTTGCCGGGCTCGATCCATCGACGCGTGAGGCGATCGTCGCCGCCCCGCCCGACCGGGGGGACTGGCCGGCGTGGCTGGCGATCGGCCGGACGCTTGAATCGGTTCGCAGTGACCTCGCCGGAGCGGACCGGGCATTCGAGGATGTCCTCGGCACTGCCGAGCGGATGGAACTCTTCGCGGAGTCTGATCGGTGGCGTGCGCTCATCGCTGCGCGCGAGGCGTATCGGCGGGTGCTCGCCGACGCCGGGCTGTCCGACCCGCACGACCACCGGCGCGAGGCGGTGCTGCGCTTCAACCCCGAGGCGATCGAAGGCGGCCGGTGGCGGGTGGGGCTCGTCGGCGTGGTGGAACTCAACCGGTTGCAGCGGCGTCTGCTCGAACGCATCGGCGAGCGGGGAGCCGCGTTCATTCATGCGCCGGCTGATCTGGCGGACGCCTTCGATGAACTCGGCTGCGTCGATGAATCGCGGTGGTCAATGCCGCTGAACATTCCCGACGAACGGATCACTCTCGCCGACCGGCCGGCTGACCAGGCGCGGGCGGTCATCGACGCGATTGATGAATGGTCCAGCCGGTACGCGGCGGGTCAGATGGCGGTGGGGCTCGGCGATGAGACGCTCACGCCGCATCTCCGCACGGCCGGGCAGTGGGTGGGGTTGGATTTCAGGCCGGCGTCAGGCGTGCCGATCCGGCGGTCAGCGCCGTACCGGTTACTCGACGGGGCGTCTGCGTGGCTGGCGGACCGGCGGTTCCAGAGTTTCGCCAGTCTGCTGCGTCATGCGGATATCGAGACGGCGGCGACGGAGCGGCTGCGCGACTTGGACTGCGCCGATCCCTACGCCCGGCCGAGGCGGGCGCGGGGACACGCAGGCAACGGTGCGGCGTCGCCGGTTGAAGGAAGCGCAGCCGAGTCGCGTTCGGGGGCGGCATCCGGGAAAGGCGATGGTGAGTTCGCCACGGCGGGGCTATTCGAATCGCCGGCGTCGACGGATGACGGGGGCGGGACTTCACGCGCGGAAGATGAGGACGAGGCGGCCGGCCCGGCGGTGGCGGACTGGCTGGGCCTGCTCGATGCATACTTCAACCGGCACCTGCACCGCGACGCGTCGGGCGACTGGCTGGGCGGACCGGCTGAGCGGCACGCGATGCGGGCGGTGCATGACGCGGTCAGAGAGTTGTTCACGCCGATGCTCCGGCCCGATGGCGCGTCGACCGGCGCGTCGTCGGCCCGGGCGCTGGGCGAATGGATGGAACCGATGCTGCGGGCGCTCGGCGCCGTCTACGAAGGGCGGCTGAGCGGAACGGGTGAATCTGCGGCGGTGACGCGCGAGGCATGTCGGGCGATTCGCGACGTCGCCGGCGCACTGTCGCGCATCGCGCCGACGCTGCAGCCGCGCGTCGACGGGCCGACGGCGATCCGACTGGTGCTCGACGAACTGGCGAGCCGCGCTGCCGCGCTGCCGCGCGACGTCGGACAGATTGAGATGCTCGGCTGGCTGGAACTGCACCTCGATCCGAGCCCGGTGCTGATCATCACGAACGTCAACGACGGCGCGATTCCCGGGGCCGTGACGGCGGACCCGTTCCTGCCGGACTCGCTGCGGCGGTCGCTGGGATTGCTTTGCAACGCGCGGCGGTACGCGCGCGATGCGTACCTTCTTCGGGCGATCATCGAGAGTCGCGATGACGTGCGCCTCGTCGTCGGCCGCCGGACCGCTCAGGGCGATCCGTTGCCGCCGAGCCGGCTCCTGTTGTCGGTTGACACCGATCAACTCGCCCGGCGCGTGCAGTGGCTGACCGACGAGGATCGGGCGCAGCGTTCCGACCTGCCGCGCGGCCTGCCGGAACGCGCAGCGGCGTCGCGGTTCGTCATTCCCGCGGTCGATGATGAGCCGCCTGAGAAGGCATCCATGCGCGTGACGGAGTTCCGCGATTACCTGCGGTGCCCGTACCGGTACTGGCTGCGGCACATCGTCGGCATCGAAGCGGTGGACGACGGCGCGGTCGAGCTGGACGCGCTGCAGTTCGGCACGCTCGTGCATGAAGTGCTCGAATCGTTCGGTGATGACGAAGCGATTCGCGACAGCGTCGACGTCGAGGCGATCGAGCAGTACCTCGGCGAACGGCTGGATGAAGCGGCGCATCAGCGGTTCGGAAAGCACCCCCCGCCGGCGGTGCGCGTGCAGCTTGTGCGGCTGCGCGCGCGGCTGAGCGGCTTCGCCCGCGCCCAGGCCGTCCACCGCCGCGATGGCTGGCGCATCGTCGAGACGGAGATGCCGCTGCCCGAGGGCGTTGTGCTCGATGTGCCCGGCGAGGAGCCGATGCCGATCCGCGGGACGATCGACCGCATCGATTACCACGAAGGCGATGACGCGTGGCTGATTCTCGATTACAAGACCAGCGAGCGGCCGAAAACGCTGGAAGAAGCGTACTGGGGCCGCAGGACGTACCGCGAAGGCGAGTGGTGCGATCTGCAGTTGCCTCTCTACCGCATGCTCGCCGGCCAGTTGCCGCGCTTTGACGGGGTGATCCGCGTCGGGCATTTCGTGCTGCCGTCGCACGAGCCGTCGATCGGCATTCAACGGGCCGACCACTGGGATGGAGCGTGGTTTGACGATGCGATCGAAGTCGCCCGGGACGTGGTGCGGGGCATTCGCGGCGGCCACTTCCCGATGCGTGACGACGGCGGCCGGGCGGACGGGTTTGAACGCATCTGCCAGGTGCATGACATTGCGGCCGGCGAGTCGGTCGGCGACGGGGACGGTGAGCCATGAGCACGCTGGACGGCACGCGGCCGCTCGATCACCTGCTGATCCTCGCCTCGGCGGGATCGGGCAAGACGTTTCAGTTGACCAACCGGTACCTGCGGCTGCTTGTCGAGCGCGTCCACGCCGGCCACAGCCCGCCGGGGTCGATCCTCGCGAGCACGTTCACGCGGCTGGCGGCGGGGGAGATCCGCGATCGCGTCCTCGGGCGGCTGGCGAAGGCGGCGGTCTCCGGGGAGGCGCTGGAAGAACTGAGAACGATGGTGCACCCGGCGATCGACTGCGACATGGCGTCGGACCTGCTCGGCCGGCTCGTCCGCGATCTGCACTGCCTGCAGTTGCGCACGCTCGACAGTTTCTTCGCCAACGTCGTGCAGAGTTTCTCGCTTGAGCTCGGCCTGCCGTCGGGCGTGCGCGTCGTCGACGAGGATGAGGCGGCAGCGATGCGGCGGGAAGCGATCGGCCTCATGCTCGATGAGACCGAGGCGCAGCGCCTGGTCGACGTGCTTCGCGCGATGAGCGAAGGGCGCGATTCGCGCGGCGTGATGGCGACGATCGAAAGCGCCGTCGACCACCTCTACGAGCTGTACTGCGAATCGTCGCCCGGCGCGTGGCGGCGGATCGCGGAGCCGACCCTCGCCTCAGAGGACGCCATGGCCCGGGCGACGGATGAACTTGCCGAACTTGCCGCGGAACTGCCGGACACGCGCATGTGCAAGGCTGCGTGCAGCGACGTCGACCGCATCCGCGCAGCCGGGCACGTTGATTACGACGGCTGGCTGGCGGTGATCGGCAAGGGCCTGGCGGGCAAACTGCTCAGCGGGGAGACGACGTACTACAAGAAACCCATCCCCGATGACCTGGCCGCCGCGTACGAGCCGGTGCTTCAGCATGCGGTCAACGTGATGCGCAGCCACCTGGCTTGGCGGACGAACGCGACGGCTGATCTGCTCGAGCGGTTCGAGGCATGCTACGAGCAGGTCAAACGCCGGCGCCGGGCGGTGACGTTCAGCGACCTCACCCGCCGCATCGTCACGGCGGCCGACCGGCCGGGCTTTGAGGAGTTGTGCTTCCGGCTTGACGGGCGGGTCGAGCACCTGCTGCTCGATGAGATGCAGGACACGTCGGTCCTGCAATGGCAGGCGCTGGCGCCGATCGCACAGGAGATCGCCAGCCATGCCCCGCCCGAACGCACCGTGTTCGTGGTTGGCGACGTCAAGCAGTCGATCTACGGCTGGCGCAGCGCGTGTCCGGAGATTCTCGAACACATGCCGGAACTGCTCAGCGAGACCGGTGACCGGGCGATGATCGACACGCATCCGCTGGCGACGAGCTACCGTTCCGCCCAGCCGGTGATCGACGCGGTCAACACGATCTTCCGCGACCTGCCGGGCAACGAAGCGCTGCGTGAACACAACCGCGCGGCCCGCGCGTGGCAGGAAACGTTCGACGTACACCGCACGGCCAGGACGGAACGGCCCGGCCGGGTCGAGCTGCGCACGGCGTCGGTTGGCGACGAGGGAGATGACGGCGATCCGAAGACGGGGCGGCTGGAAGAGGCGGCGGACTGCATAGAGCGGCTGCACCGCGCGAACCCCGGCGGGACGATCGGCGTGCTCGTGCGGACCGGCAAGACGGCGAACCGGCTGCTGCACATGCTCGGCCCGACGCGGCGCGGCCTGCCGGCTACGGGTCCGGGCGGCGGAAGCGTGATCGACGCCCCGCCCGTCGCGGCGGTGCTTGATTTGCTGCGACTGGCCGATCACCCGGATCATTCCATCGCAGCGTTCAACGTCATGCACAGCCCGCTCGGCCCGGTGGTCGGGTTGACCGGTGACGGATCGTCGCCGAGCCGGCGCATGCGCCACCGCGTCGCGCGTGAGGTGCGGCGGTCGCTGACGAGGGCCGGCTATCGGCGGACGATTCAGCCGTGGATCGAAGCGATCATCAGCGACGTCGACGAACGTGAAGCGAAGCGGCTGATGGAACTGCTCGATCTTGCGGCGGAGTATGACGACCGGGCGACGCTGCGGGCGGATGACTTCAACCGCTTCGCAGAGGCGCGTGCTGTCCGTACGAGCCGCCGCGCGCCGATCGAGGTCATGACGATTCATGCCGCCAAGGGCCTCGAGTTCACGAGCGTGGTGCTGCCCGACCTCGATCAGCCGCTGCTTGCGACGAACCGAATTCAGGCGGTGTATGAGCGGTCCGGCCACGCGGGCCTGATCGATCGAGCCGCCGCCCGCGTGCGCAGCGAGGTGTGGGATGTGCTGACGGATCTGCGGCCGATGTACGGCGCGGCGCTCGAGCGCATGGCCCGTGAAGCGCTGAGTCTTCTGTACGTCGCGGTCACGCGGGCCGAGCAGAACCTGTTCATGTTCATTAACGCGGCCAAGTCCAGCGAGAAGAAGATTCCGCAGACCTACGCCGGCCTGCTGCGCAGCGCGCTGGCCGAGATCGACCCCGAGCCCGGGCAGGTGCTGTATGAAACCGGCGGGCATGACCCCTTCGCCGGACCGCGGCGCGATCCGATGGACGGGCGGCTCCCGGAGGTCCCGGCGGATGCAGATGCGGATGCGGCGAGGCCGGCCGGGGTGAACGTGCAGCCCGGCGCCGCCCCGGCAGTCGCTCAGCCGCCGTCGGCCGGGGAAGGCGAGGCGGACGCTGGCCTGTTCCTGCTCGACCGGGTCGAGGCGCGCGATCACGGTTCGGCGATTCACTACCTGTTCGAGCAGATCGGTTGGCTCGATGTTGAAGACGGTCGGCCGGCCGCGCCGGATCGCCGGACGCTGCTCGCATTGCTGCGCACGCGCTGGCCGCGTTACGACGGCGCGTGGCATGAGCAGGTGGTCGAGACGTTCCTCAGTCATGTGCAGTGCGGGCCGATCGCGGACCTGCTGACGCCCGACGGCTCGAACCGGACGGTCCATCGCGAGCGTCGTTTTGCTCGGCGGACGGAAGACGGATCGCTTCAGGTTGGGGTGATCGATCGGCTGGAACTCGAGCGCGATGAGCACGGGGCGGTCACCGCCGCGTGCATCGTGGACTGGAAGACCGACCGCGTCACGGTTGACGATGTGCAACAGCGCGCAAGAGAGCACGCGCCGCAGATGCGGTCCTATGCCGACGCGGTCGCGGGGCAGTACGGCCTGCCGGATGAGGCGGTGAGCGTGCGGCTGGCGTTCGTCGTGCCGGGCATCGTCGTCGACCCGCTTGCTGATTCAGCGTGACGGGGCGGTCACATCTCGTATGACAGGCCGGCCGTCCGGCGCAGCAGCGCGTCGGCGAGGCGGTCGGCGGCGGCGGGGCTGTGGCGGAAGAACAGCGACGGCTCGACGAGTTCCAGTTCGGTCAGCAGCCAGCGGCCGTCTGCGCTACGCAGCAGATCGACGCGGGCATAGAGCAGTGAACGTGCGTTGGCGGCGTCAACGATCGACTCGATCAGACGCCGGTCAGCCGCGGAGAATTCGTGCGGCTCGTCGGTCGCGCCGTAATCGTCCTGCACGCGGTAGTCGCCGGGCACCGGAATCTTCCGCACGCCGTGGCTGATCCGCCCGTCAATGAAGATGGCGGAAACTTCGCCTTCGGTTTCGACGGCGTCGAGATACGGCTGGATGAGCGCGGTCTGGCCGGCGGCGTGAAGGGCATCGAGATGGCGGCGGGCGGCGGGGCGGTCCAGTTCGTTGACGTCGAAGCGCATCGTCCCGGCCGCGGTCGCGCCGACGGCCGGCTTGATAAACGCCCGCGACCAGCCGGCATCGGCAAGCGCATCGAGCGACGCGCCGGCCGTGCCCGCGCCCGGTTCACACCAGATGGTGGGAATGACGGGCACGCCCTTCGCTTCAAGGTCGCGCAGGTACGTCTTGTGAACGTTCCATCGAATGACGTCAGGCGGGTTGAACAACAGCGTTTCGCGCGCGATGCGGTCGGCCCATGCGATGAAATCATCGACGCGCGTCGTGTAGTCCCATGTCGTGCGGATGAGGCAGGCGTCGACGGCGGACCAGTCGTACGAGAAATCGTCCCACGCCGGCCGGTCGATGCGCACGCGGCGCTGCTCGAGCGCTTCGTGCAGCGGCTGGTCGTCGACTTCCCAGTCGGGCAGGGTGTTGCAGGTGGCCAGGGCGATGCGCATGGCGGCAGTGTAGCGACTGCTCTGCGCCGGCGAGCGCGGGTCGCGCGCAACCGGGAAAGTGTCGCAGGCACAGCGATGGCGCGGGTGCTATAGTCCGGCTTACGAGGTGTTCCGCACGACGCGATGTGACGGAGGAGATGTCATGCAACGACTTCACAGGCGTTTGAACGTTGCCCTGCATTCGGCCCTGCATTCGGCGGGGCTTTTGCTGACCGCGCTCGCCGGCGGACTGCTTCTGGCCGGCTGTCAGGCGACGGAGCCGGCGGGTCATGATGATGTGGCCCGCTCGACCGGCCCGGCGGAAGCGTCGGAGCCCCTGGGGGTGGACCGCGACCGGAACATCTACATCCCGCCGCGTGAGGACCTCGTGCAGAGTCTGCGCGTCGCGGTGCTTTACAACGACGAGGATGTGCAGGTTCGTTACGAGTTCGAAACCGACGACCCGAGCTGGTACCACCAGTACTGGGTGCGCGAGAACGGCCGGTGGGTGCGGTACGGCTCGGCGGACGTCGGCCCGGACGAGCACGGCCTGTACGAGGATCGCATCTCGATGGCGTTCGTGGACAACGGCGTCGAAGGATTCGACCGGGCCGGCGGGTTCATCGTCTCGCATCCCGGGATCAGAAGCCGGACCGATGAAGTCAGCGAGGACGAGGTCACGAGCCACGAACACCTCGGCGAACGGCTGGGCGAGTCCGATGTGCGCAAATTCATCGCGGAGTCGCGCGAGGGCGATCTCGACGATGGTCTCTGGAGCCGGACACGATCGCCCGAGGAACTCGACCGGCTGCGCGATGAAGGCCGCTTTGTCGACACGTGGCAGTGGCGGGCGCATCGCAGCAATCCCGTCGGCTATGCGGACAACGGGTACGTGCTGGATTACCGGCTGTCGAGCGAAGGCGACGGGCCGTACACCACGAACTGGGACGACGACGCCGACCAGCCGGCGTACATGTTCGACCCGGACGTCGCCGGCGTGTACGCGCTGAACCGCGATCAACTGCTCAATCGTGAATACGGCCAGGACGACCCGTATTACCTCTATGAAGGCAACGCCCGGCCGTACGACCCCGACCACGGGTGGCGGGACGGCGATGTGCTGCCCCAGCGGTTTCTGCGGGAGCCGTCCGGCAGCCGCGGGGCGCTGCGGGCCGACGGGCGGTATGAAGACGGCATGTGGCGGCTGCGCGTGACGCGGACGCTCGAATCGCCGAACCCGCGCGACAGCCACGCCATCGAGCCCGGCAACCAGTACCGCGCGCAGTTCGCGGTCCACACCGGCCAGGTCGGCGCCCGCTGGCACCATGTCTCCATGCCGGTGACGATCGGCGTGGAGGCGGACGGCGACATCGAGGCGCAGTATGTTGAAGGCGATCTCGACGATGCTGAGGTCAATCACTGGGTCGACCTGCCGATCATCTACCCCGGCCAGGTCACGTGGCGCGAGTTTCAGGAAGACGGCGACCCGCTGCTACGCAGCGCGCTCGAACGGGCGGTTCGCAACCCCACGGATGAGATTCCGGTTCGCGGTCTCGCCCACATCATCGCCCAGCACGAGCAGGAACTGCTCCGCCGCCGGCCGTGACAAATGGGCATTGACCGCGCCGTCATCGCGCAATCGCCGGACCATCACTTCGAACGACGATCGCTGCGAACAACCATCACGCACGGGCCTTGTCGCCCGTGCTCTTTCAATTGGACTTATCGCCGGCCGGCGCGGGGGCGATCGTCGCGGTCGGCGCGGTCCATGATGCGGCGGACTCGATCGGCGACGGTGCGTTCGAGGTTGACCGAATCGCGCCGGAGTTGATCGCGCATCGACTTGACGTGGTTTTCGAGCATGAGCAGCTCCTCGGCCCGGACGCGCAGCGAGAGGTTCACCTGCTGCCGCACGAGGCCGCGCAGCTCCTCGATCATCGAGTCGCGGTCGACTGAGTCTGACTCGCGGATGGCGCGGCCGAGGTCGCGGACCTGCTTGTCCAGCCGAAGCTCATCGAGCTTGAGTTCGTACAGCTCCGGGTTGCGGTCCTTCATCCAGACGAGGCCCGTAATGCCGCGGGCCCGCGTCGTCAGGGCGCGTTCAAAGGCGCGGGGGTCGCGTTCGCGGAGCCGTTCGAAACGTTCCGCCCGATCGGGGTCGAGTTCACGGATGATGCTCAGCGCTTCGTCGATCTGATCGGTGTTCAGCCGCCGGGCGATTTCACGGTCCGAGCGCCACGGGCTGTCATCGGTGGTGACTTCGTCGCCGGCCGCCGGGGCGTCGTCCGGCTGCATGCGGTATTCCGCGACGGCGGGCTGATCGAATGCGAGCAGCGACGCCGACGGGTCGTCCGATGACCACCCGGCGGCGAGCCAGCCGAACGCCGCAGCCGCCCCCAGGCCGGCCGCGTACACCAGTCGATGCCCGGCTGATGTCTGCCGTTGAGTGGTTCCGCGCCGTCGCTGCATGGTGTGATTCCGTGATTCGCTGAGGTCCGTCTGGTGTGTCGCTGCTTTGCCGCCGCCCGCCGTGTCGTCCCGCGGCGCCGGGTCGTGCAGTCCGTGCTGGTGACGATGTGTCATCCGCCGAGGGCCGCTTCAAGGTCATCGAGTTCGCTGGTGACATGCGATGAGTCCATGCCGCGCATGTCGAGCAGGTAGCCGACTTCATGGTCCATGACTTCGCTCGCGTCGAGCAGCGCATTGATCGTGAGGTGGCCGTCCGAGGTTCGTCCCATGGTCAGCAGCCATTCGACTTCAGCCGGCGGCGCGCTCGGGGCGGTGAGGAACTGGGCGGCAGCGACAAACACCAGCGCGAGCGATGCGGCCAGCGCGAGGCGGCCGAACTGTCCGCCTGCCGCGGAGCCGGCCATCGAACCCCCCAGCCGCCATCGGTTCGCCGACCCGCCGAGCAGCGGCATCGTGATGGATTCGAGACGCCGCAACATGCCGCGCGGCATCGCCTGCGATCGGGCGTTGGCCGCGAGCAGGTCGTCGATGCGCTGCAACTCGGCTTCGAAGTCAGCCGGCAGCGGCTCGGGCGATGTCTGACGATCATGTCGGGCATGGTGGGACATACTGATGATCCTTCCGTTGGCAGCAGAACGATCGGACGCGGATGAGATTGCCCCCCGCCTGCAAAAACCGCTTTGCACAACAGGCCGCCGTCCGCAGCTTCCCGCGCACCCGCCGGCACCGGCACTCAGCAGCCCCGCCGTCGAGTCTCCGCCACGTTCTTATCGGCTGTTACGGCCCTTCAGGCGGGGTGTCGGATGACGCGTCGGGCTCGTCGGCCCCCATCATGTCACGAAGTTTTTTCAAGGCCCGGTGCTGGCGGGCGAGGACGGTGCCGACGGGTTGGCCGAGCACCTCGGCGATCTGGCGAAAACTCAGCTCGCCGTGGTGCCGGAGTTGAATGATCTGCCGGTCGGCTTCGGGCAGCCGCTGCATCGCCCGCCGCAGCCGGTGCAGGTCGGGATCGTCCGCGTCCGCCGGATCCTGTTCGGCCGGTGCGGGGCCGGCGAGGCCGATGAGCGATTCTTCCTCGATGTTGATCGCGTGGCGGGAGCGGCGGCGCATCTCATCGCGCAGCCGGTTCATCGCGATCCGGAACAGCCACGACTCGAACCGGCCCTGCTCGGTGTATTTGCCGAGCTTCGTCACGATCGTGCAGAACGTCGACTGCGTGATTTCCTCCGCCAGGTCCGTGTTGCCGCACTGCGCCCGCAGCAGCCCGTATACGCGCGAGGCGTACCGGTCGAGGATCTGCCGCCACGCGTCCTCATCGCCGTCAGCGGCGCGTTCGAGCAGGTCTTCAAGAGGTTGTTCGGCCTCGTCGGGCATGAATCGCAGGTCGGAACAGGCAGAGGAATCCGGTCGAGTGCTGGCAACATATCCGGGTCGACCGGTCGGTACGCGTCAGGCGGTCAGTGTACGTCAGCCGCGGTTGCGCGGTCCGTCTGCTGATGATCGGTCGATCCGCATGGCGCTCGCTACAATCGCCGACCATGGCCCAGGGAATCGGCGAAGCGATCGGCGGCGCGGTGGACTGGCTGCCCGCTCCGGTCGCGCTGGCGCTCGGCATCGCCGGCCTGCTCGCCGGGGGCAAATGGCTTGTCGACGGGGCGGTGACGCTGTCGCGCCGGCTCGGCGTCAGCGCGCTCGTCGTCGGGCTGACGGTGGTGGCGTTTGGCACGAGCACGCCGGAACTCGCCTTCAACATCACCGCCGCGGTCCGCGGCAACAGCGAGCTGAGTTTCGGCAACGTCATCGGGTCGAACGTCGCGAACATCGGCCTCGTGCTCGGCGTGGCTGCGGTCATCGGGCCGATGGTCATTCACAGCCGCGTGGTGCGCCTTGAACTGCCGCAATTGATGATCGTCTCGGGATTGCTGGTGGCGCTGGCCCTCACCCCGCCGAGCGTCCGCTGGGCGACGGGGACGGAGATCGGCTTCGGGCGCGTCGACGGGGTCATCATGCTTCTCGGCTTCGTCGCGATCTGCGCCTGGTGGTGGTGGCTGTCGAAACGTGACGCCGATGACCCGCTGACCACCGGACTCGCCGAGGCCGGAGCCGAAGCCGGCTCGTACGGCGTGGCGGCGGCGATCGGGTTGTGCGCGGTCGGCGTGGTGCTGCTCGCGGCCGGCGGACAGCTCAGCGAAGCCGGCGCGGTGCGCACCGCGCGGTGGTTCGGCGTCAGCGAGACGATGATCGGCCTGACCATCATCGCCGTCGCGACAAGTCTGCCCGAAGTCGTCACCTGCATCATCGCTGTCCGCCGCAACCAGACCGACATTGCGATCGGCAACGTGGTCGGGTCGAACCTGTTCAACATCCTGCTCGTGCTCGGGGCGACGGCGGCGATCGCGCCCGTCGCGGTGCCCGGCGGCCGGGGGCCGGTCGATATGGTCGCCATGCTGCTGTTCACACTCCTGCTGTGGGCCATCGCCTGCACGCCGAACCGCTCGCTCCGCCGGCCGCACGGCGTGGTGCTGCTCGCGCTCTACCTCGGCTATCACGTCATCACGACCGTGATCTACGAAACGTAACTCCGGAAAACAGAAAAACCGGTTCACGCGCCGATGGCCTGAAGTGGGTTTCATGCCGGCAGCGCGCAGCGACTCTGCGGTCGAGCATGAATTTCCGTTCATACACCACTTGACGCCGAGCCCCGGGCAGGCGAAGTTGGAACCCGGAAGACGCCAAGCGTCACGGCCCCTGGCCGATTGCAACGACCCGGTTGCAGAGACGATTGCAGAGATTCGGTTGAATAGACCCGGTTGCAGAGACCTGGTTTCAGAGAGGAGTTCGGCATGTTCCATTCCCGCCACGTCATGTTTCGTTCGATGGCCGGTCTGATCGCGGGGGCAGCAGTCGCTACGCTCGCCGCGGGCTGCGCGACCACGCCCGATGCGGAACCCGCCTATGCGTATCCCGCCGCCGGCGAAGACTGGCCGCGCGTCGACGACCCGAGGCGGCTTGGCTACTGCCCGCAGTGCGTCGACCGCGCCACGGAGATGCTCAAAGACCTCGACACCACATCGATGATGATCATCGTCGACGGTCAGACGCTGCTTGAGTACGGCGACGTCTCCGCGATCAGTTACCTTGCTTCCGTCCGCAAGAGCATCCTGGCGATGCTGTACGGCAACTATGTCGCGGACGGCTCGATCCGTCTCGACGCCACGCTCGAAGAACTCGACATCGACGACCACAAGGGCCTGACCGATGCGGAGCGGCAGGCGACGGTGCGGCATCTGATCACCGCGCGTTCGGGCGTGTACCACCCGGCGTCGAACCCCGGCGACAACCTCGCTGACGCGCCGGAACGCGGCTCGAAAAAGCCCGGCGAGTATTACCTCTACAGCAACTGGGACTTCAACGCCGCCGGCGCGATCTTCGAACAGGAAGTCGGCGTCGACATCTACGATGCGCTCAAAGCCGACCTCGCTGAACCGCTCGGCATGCAGGATTTCGACCGGTCGATTCACGTCAAGTCCGGCGATCTCGAACGTTCCATGTATCCGGCGTATCACATGCGGTTGTCCACGCGGGACAAGGCGCGCATCGCGTACCTCATGCTCCGCGAAGGCCGGTGGGAAGATGAGCAGATCATCCCGCGCGACTGGGTGCATGAGATGACCGATCTCATCACGCCCCGTTCGGAGATGAACCCCGAATCACGCCGGCAGCGCGAGTTCGGCTACGGGTACATGTGGTGGATCTTCGACGAACAGGAGCCGGGCAGCCCGTTCGACGGCGCGTACATGGGCTCCGGCGCGTACGGCCAGTACGTGCTTGTGATTCCGCGACTGAACCTCGTCGCCGTCCACAAGACCGACCCCGACGACGGCCGCACCGGCCGACAGGACTTCCTCGATGTCGTGCGCGAAGTCATCGGCGGCCGGCATGAACCGATCGACGACGAAGCACCCGTGATCGTCCGCGAGCCGTGATGGTGGGTGGGTATAGCACAGCACCCCCTGGCACTCATCGCGGGGGCGATCTGGCCCCTCGGCGATGGGCAATCCGTCGCCAGCACCGGAGCAGACGATGAACTGACGGTGCTTCGCGGCACGGGACTTGAGATTGTGAACAGGGATGGAATAACGACTGCTTCGATTCAAAATTTCGGTACCGGTGCGGTCCTTCAGTTGTTCGATAACGAAGGCAATCCTCGCACGTTTATGTCCGTGAGCGACGACCTCGCGAACGTTGCTGTGCGTGGCGCTCCGGACGGGAAGCAGGATTGGCGTTTCGTGGCGATGACGGTAACCGACGAGCAGGGCCCCAAGTTCCGCGTGTATCGTGCGGACGAGGACGCGAAAGAGATCGAAGACATCGAGGACATCTGGGTCGCGCCATAGCCCGGCATGGCCCGGGATCACTCCCCGGCTGACGGATCAGGTGTACACCGATCCGGCGGCGCTGCCGCTGGTCGAGGCGGTGTCGCGGCTGCCGAAGCTGGCTTCCGAGAGCGCTGAAAGCGCGGAGAACGTGGAGCAAGACGTGGAAGCAACGGTCTCAGGCGGTCATGCGGTGTCACCGGGGGGCACGAAAGCGGCGGGTGGCGATCCGCCGTTATCCCTTGAAAATACGGGATTCAGGCACGATCTGGCGGGGTCTGTCGCGACCTGTCCGGAACCCGAACAGAAATGGAGC